>JAFDKH010000051.1 GCA_019307065.1 Deltaproteobacteria bacterium | reverse complement strand
ATACCCATGCGCGGCATGGATTTGAATTCCGTCGAAACCGGCCTGTTTTGCCCGGCGGGCAGCCGCCCTGAAACCGGTTACGATTTCGGTAATCTTAGTCGTTGTCAATTTCTCACAGAACTGACCGGGACCGACTTCGATTTTCGAAGGACCAACCGCCGGTTTGCCCGAAAGCCGGGTATCTGCGAAAGCGCCGGCATGCGCCAGCTGAGCCAGAATTTTTCCGCCTCGTTGATGAACGCTGTCGACCATGTCCGTCAGGCCAGCAACAAGTTCGTCACTGTAAATGCCCAACTGGCGTACGCCGGCGCGGCCTTCGCGCCGGACATAGGCGTGCCCGGCAATGATCAGACCCAGTTGGCCGTCGGCCAGTTCGGCAAGCAAACTGCACAGTTCTGGCGTGACTGCGCCCTGGTCGGTCGCCATGCCGGTCCAGGTGGCTGAGCGCACAAAACGATTTACGAATTTCAGGCCGTTTATCTGGGTAGTTTCGAATAGCTTCGACATTTGATCCCCATTTCAGTTCGGTTCAGACTACCAAGCGCTTACCGATTCCCAGGTCCCATTTGTTTGAGCAGCTCATCCTTGGAAAGCTTTCCAAGCCCGAGACGGGCCAGGCTGCGGCCGGTCGACCAGAAATCGATTTCGTAGATGGCGCAGCAGGTATCGACGATCGAGCGCATCAGCGGAACCTCAACTCCGGCCAGCTTGGCCAGAGAGCAGTATGGCACCAAGCCGGTCGGTATATCTTCGAGCAGTAAGCGCGTGTCCATCGAAGTTGGCCCGGCGATTGTTTTATATGGGCCCGTACCAGCTATGGCTTGGTATAGATCCTCTTTACTTACGTTGTAGGCTTTCTTGAACCAATCCAATATAGGCAACCCGGGCAACCCGAACCCGGCCAGAATCGCCAGGCGTTCGCGATCGACAGCCGCGACCAGCCTGGCAACCTGCGGGGTGGCACCATCCATGTAATACAAGAACTCTGTAGCCGAATCCACCAGACCGACATTCAAGAGCGTAATCGGCGGATGCAGCACAGCGTTGAAGTTGTGCAAGTCGATCTCGAGAATCGAATCGGCCGGCGTTAAATGTTCAAAGATGGGCTGCAACACACAAGCAACCTCGTTTGTCCTCTCGGCAGGCTGAGCTGCAAAGCGGACGAATTTTTTTAAAGCAAAGACATCGACCACGCCCGGCTGCGCTAATCTGGCAGTAAACAGGGTATTTAAGGTCTGGATCGGAGTCAGCTCTCCGATCAGCCCGTTCTGACGAGCCACATTTAAAAATGCTACCGCCGAAAGCGTCTGGCCCGGCTGGATGACTAGAATAGCACCGTCTTCAATGTGCAAAGCGGCCTGCTTGGCGACCTCTTCGTGGACCGAGGCGGGCACAGCCAAGACAATCAAATGGGCATCTCTAAGGACTTCTTTGATTTCGGTAGTCGCCAGGCCAATTGGCGCCTCAATCTCAGCGGCTCGACGCAACCTTACTTTCTTCAGTCTGCGGATTGGCTCGATGGCGGCCGGGTCTACATCGTAAATCCCGACTTCCAGGCCGGCCCGTGACAACCAGCCCGCTGTAGCACAGCCAATCGGCCCGGCCCCAATCACGGCTGCCTTTTTAAGTTTAACGGGCACCGGTCTGAACGAACTTTCTAATCCCCTCGGCACCCAAGCCCCGGATGCCGAGGTTTTCGAGTGTGCGACCGTCTTTTCTGAAATCGACATCAAAGATTGCGTTGGCGATCTCTATTAAGGAATCACAAGCCGGGGTGGGAACTGACAGCTCTTCACCCAGCGAAGAAAAAGGCACCAGGCCGGTGGGTAAATCTTCGAATATCAGCCTGGTGTTGGTCGACTTGGGAGCGTGGATCTCGCGATAGGCCTCGTTGCTCTGGACTTTCTGCCAAAGCTCCTCACCCGTGGTTGTATAGGCCGTGGCAAAGAACTTCTGGATCGAAATCGGAGTCACTCCCAGGGCTCGGGCCAATTCGCAACGTTCGTGATCGACAGCTTCGACCAACTTGGACACCGCCGGAGTAAATCCCTCCCAGTAGTACAAGAAATTGTCGCCGCGATCGATGCGGCCCAGGTTGAGCATGGTAACCGGGATGTGTACCGGCGCATTCAAGTTATCCAGACTGGTCTTTAAGACATTGGGTGCTTTGATACAAGACGGGTACTCTTCGAACAACACTTCGACCCGCTCGAATCCATGATCGGCCGGAAAGACGGCAATCGGCAGAGCGTTTTTCAGGGCCGACACGTTAACCTGTGCGGGTCCGGTCAGCCTGGAAGTCAACAGAGAGGTTTGAATCTCGGCGAAGGTCAGATCTTTCTCAACGCCTTCTTGCACAAGCGCGTTGAAAAAGTCGATCGCGCCGAAAGTATGCCCGGGATGCAGTGCGACTGCTTGCCCGTCTTCAAAATAAGGCGCACACAGAACGGCCACTTTTCGGTGGCTGGAGGCCGGGACAGTCACGACTACCAAATCGCATCCGGGAATGACTTTTGAGATATCGGCTGAGGCAGTTTCGAGTTTGGCCAGGCCTTCGACCAGACCCTCGGCTTTGATGCCGCCTCTTTGCCGAATCTCGTCAATTCGGATCGGAGATCGATTGTAGATACTCACCTGATGACCCTGTAAGGCCAAATGGGCGGCCATGGCCTGTCCCAGATTGCCCGCTCCGACTATTGCAATCTTTTTGCTCATGCTTGTCTCCCAAGTTGAACGCTGATAACCAACTTGCCAAACCGAACTTACCGGGTTTTTTGTCTATCTTCAAAAAGAAAAATCTACCAATTCGGATAGCGGAGTACCCGCCTGACTTCGAGGTAGACTTCTTCGACCTCTAAGAGCCCGTTTTCCCCATCGTGATCGATTCCTTCGAACTCGATGTTCTCAGCCCCCTCCAGCTGAGCCGACTCGGGTGCGACCGTGCTGTCGGTAGTCGAGTAAATCGAAACCCAGTAAAGCTCGCCGGGGGTAGCCGGGTCTGCGTTCAACTGGGCGATGAATTCACCGCTGCTGCAAAGTTCTTCCCAAATACAGGGTTTGATCGGTTACCAACAAGGAGAGGTCAGTCCATGGTTCATACCGCCAATGGTTACATATACATTGACGAATTCGGTGCCTCCCAGGTTTTTGATGTAATAGCGCGAACTCAAAGTGCCCATACTGTGAGCCACCATATCAACCCGGGGCTGACCGCTGGCGGTCAGGATATCTTGAACCCACTCGGCGATCGTGGCGGCGTTGTCGACGTTACAACCCCAAGACGGGTCCTCGAACGTGTAAGCGTAAATGTGCTCTTCCGGCCAACCGTCATTGATCAGCCGCTGGACCATAGTGTCAAAATTGGCGGCACTGCCGTTGACTCCGTGAATAAGTATCACCGGTCTGATAATGTCACCCGGCTGGTCGCCGCCGTCATCTTGATTCCCGGCGTCGTCGCTGCCGGCATCGCTAAAATCTCCGACCTGATCGGCCGGGTCGAAATCACTGGAGTCGGCAAATCCATCGTCAACACCGCTATCGGGTTCAATCGCCAAATCCGCGCCGCCGTCATTGGCGTCGTCATCGACCTGCCCGCCGTCTGTCTGACTTGTCCCAGAACAAGACGGGTTGGTAAAAACAAAAGCAACCACTAAAACCAGACCAGCTGTAAATTTCACAGAGTTTTCAAGCATGACCATCAAAATATCACATTCTTCCTATTTGTGTCGCCGCAATTTTCTTTAGCTCTCTCGTACACCGGTCCGGTTTGCCCAAATTATCAATTTCAGCTAGTTTAACCTGATACTCAATTAATAAGGTTCCCATTTTGTCTCAGTCCTCAAGTCATCAAGATAAGAGGCTACCAAAACACGAGGTGGCCGAATTATACCGGCGCACCGGTGTGCTGGTTCTGAGAAGATGTCTTTTAATCCTGACCGAAAAGGCCGAGGCTGAAGATGTCTTGCAGGAGGTCTTTATTCGTCTAATGCGTTACGGAACGTTCAGCAAAGCCGACCAGGTTCCCCTGGCCTGGCTGTACCGCACCGCCGAGCGCTGCTGTTTCGATCGGCTGCGCAAACTCAACCGCGAGCCGGCCGGCATCCCGGAAGACAAGCTTCAACTTCTGACCTCTCCCAGCGGCGACGCACAATACCAAGCCGCTGAACTAGTGCTGCGCTTTTTTCACAAGCTGGATCACAAACTCAGGCAAGTGGCTTTGATGCACTATCTTGACGGGTTGACCCAGGAACAAATTGCCGCAGAAACCGGATGGTCGCGCAGAACAGTAGGTAAAAAAATTAAAAAATTACGTCAAAGGGCCCAACGCCTGGCCCATAGCCAAAAGGAAGACAGCCGTGTCTCACCCTCCACGCTTTGAACTCGATCGCCTGGCGGCCGGCGAACTAGACAGCCGGGCCCTTTCAGGCCTGCAGTCACACCTGGACGATTGTGCCGACTGTCGCAAGTACCTGGCAACGATCGAAACAGAGCGCGAAGAGTTGCTCGACCGGAAACCAGCAGAGTTATTCGTAGATTCACTAGAATCGCATCATTTGCCGGCAGACAGACAAAAACGAGTTTGGGTTTTTTCACTGGCAGCCGCAACAGTCGCGGCGGCAGCCGTAATAGTGATTCTGATTCTTGGAAACCAGCCTGAACCTGTCGACGACAATATGCGCTGGATGGGTCAGGGCGCAATGACCAAGATCTATTTGAAACGGGGGGCTATAAGTCAGTTGCTGACTAATCAAGCTATTTTACCCGGCGACCAGCTACGCTTCGAAGTCGCCCTGCCTAAGGGTAAGCGGGCTCATGCCGCTGTTTTTGCAATCGAAAACAATCGAGTGACTTGTGTTCTGCCAGCGCAACCGTCAGCTGAGCCATATCCGATAAGGGATGTACTGCTAGTTCCCGGCTCGCTGATAATCGAGGCCGGGGAAAGTCCGGTTGATATCATAGTTGTTGTCCGGCCCGAACCTTTCAACCTAGCAAAAGTCAGGGGCGAAATTGAGAAATCATTGGGTTCCCTAGGGACAGGCCGGCAGCTGTCATCGATAATCCCCGGCCTAATACATCAGCTGCGAGTGGAACCGAACAAACCATGATGCTAGTCAGGCAAAAATACTTCGGCCTGATGCTGTTTCTTGCAGCTATCGTTTTTATAAACGCAGGACTTGCCTCGGCCGAACAACGCTACGCAATAATCGTCGGCCACAACCTGGGACATCCCGGAGAAGATCCGCTCAGGTTCGCCGAACGCGATGCCAAGCGCTTCAGGGATTTATTGACTGAACTGGGCGGAGTAGACAAAGACGCTGCTACACTTTTATTGGGGCCAAACACGGCTGAGATCAAAGCCGCTGTTTACCAACTAGCCGAAAGAATTCGCAGCGGGGGTGACCAAGCCAAAAATGCCACTGTGATCTTCTTCTTCGCCGGGCACGGAGATTCCAGCGACCTCCACCTGGCGGGGCAGAAGCTCGAGCGAAAAGAGTTGCTCGAGCTCTTGAAGAAGCTTCCATGCAGCATGAAACTTGTCGTGCTGGATGCTTGCCAGACAACACGGCTTGGCCGCTCACGCGGCGTCAAGGCCGGCCCGTCTTTTGAGATCGGTGTTGTTCATCCAAAGAGCGCACAAGGCATGGTAGTCATCCGCTCGACTCAGGCCGGTGAACCGGCCCACGAATCGGATGCGCTCGAAGGTGCAGTCTTCACTCACTATCTGCTCTCGGCCTTGCGCGGCGCTGCAGATCTCGATCACGATGGCAGGATCACCCTCTTGGAAGCATATACCTTCGCCTATCGAAATACCGTACGCCAATCGGCTCAAGGCTCAAGCGTCGTCCAGCACCCTTCTTACGAAATTGAACTGGCCGGGTCGGGAGATCTGGTTCTGACAACTCCGCTCGAGGCCAGCTGCGTCATTTTGCTGCCGGTTGGTCAAGAGGCCCGCTATTTGGTTTTCCATCAGCCCTCCGGAGCAGTCCTGGCCGAAGCTGTTTCTTCTTCAAAAAGACCGCTGGCCCTGGCGGTCCCCCCGGGCAGGCTCCTGGTTCAAAGAAGACTCAGCCAGAAATTCGAAGTGGCTGAGGTCGTTCTACCTTTTGGAGGACAATACAAACTTGCGCCTGAGGATTTCATCGAACTACCTTACGAGAAAGTTGCCCGACGCGGGGGCCGTCTCGACCTGCACCCCGACGTTCTGGCAATCAGCTACTCGTCACATAGCGATCGAATCCAATCCGACTGGGTAACTAGACATGGCTTCAACCTGGCCTATAATCGCGAACTCGGCCAGTGGCTGGCCGGGGCCCAACTGGCTATGGGATTTTCGGCCTATCAGCGATCGCTGTATGAGACCGATGAGATCTTGCTCGAACTGCGCGGCCAGTTCGGCTGGTGGACGCCGGTAAGTGCTTCGCGCCTGGAGATCTCAGTCGGCCCCGAAGTTCAAATACTCTTCCAGAATCGACAACGGGCCGATGCCGAGCGCCTCAGACAAGCCGGTATCAGCGTGCCCGACCCGATCAGTAATTTTGCACTCGGAGCGGGCGGTGGAATCGAACTCGCCTGGAGGATGCCGCTCGGCTATCGAATTGCATTGTTCGTAGCAGTCCGCGTAAGTGTATTTGCCATGCAGGTCAGTGAAGTTGATTCAAAAAAATGGACGGCAATTCCGGTAGTTGGCGGCAAGGCCGGAATTGGATACAGGTTTTGAAGAAAAATGTTCCCACTTTTTCGCGCTCGGGGTGTCAGATAGGTGATGAAGATGAAGAATAGAAATAGGCCGGCCTGGTCGTCGGTTGCGGCTTTGATCGTATGCCTGTCAGGTTGCGGCTTCGTTGACGCTCCCGGCGACCCCGGTAATGCCTTGTGGACATTGAATTGCAAGATTGAACAAGTCCAGCCCGGTCTCGACACCGGCGATCTACGCGTAGCCTTGGTTTGGGCCAGAAACCTCGGTCCTACCAATGGAGTCGCCACAATCAACCAGGATTTGCCAATCAAGCCTGAGTTTCCGGCCAAATTCTCTCTCGATCTGTTCAACCTGCCGCCCGAAGATGCGCTTATCGAGGGCCAGGGCGATCTGGTCGGGCTCGAAATTGCGGTTGGGATCCTGATGGTCTATGACGACAGAAATCACAATCAAGAACTGGATATCTTGCCGGCCGGAGCACAGCGGCCGGTCGACTATCTACTCGGACCGGCCGAACAGTACCGCTTGGTGTTTGCCCAGGGCAAACCAACCGGCCAAAGTATCGATGGTCTGGCGATTGAAGCCGGTATGAATTTATTGCTACTCAGTGGTCAGTTCGGCACCGAGAAAATTCCTTTTGATGCCACCTTAGCTCTCAGCCTGGTCGACTCGATGGCTTCACAACACATGATGTGCATCATTCCCCCGGGCTACACGGCCTCATCAGAAGATTTAGGCTCAGTCGACCATACGGCAATCCCTTCTGATGCAACAATCAACTGCCGGGCCGACGGCTATCAGCTGGATTTCACTTATACCGTCTGGCACCAGGCCGGTGTTTGCGGCGACATTACCGAGATACGTTATTCCGGCAGCTCATCAATCGAACAAGGCCAAGCGCCACCCGACGGCTGGCCCTGTGAGGTGAACTGACGGCCTGACAGGATAAATTCGAGTTCTTCACTCCCCTGCATCGATTTAGGAGGTAGGCTAATGGTTGCTATGCGCTATAGATCCGTATTTTTTCTGCTAGCTGCTCTGATTTCAGGAGGTTGTACCAACTACTCGTCTTCGCAGGATCCGGATCCTGTAGTTGTCGAGCTTCCGCATACCTGTAAACACGATTTTGCCACGAACTTTGATGATCCGTTCCTGGTCACAGACGGCATGATGCAGTCGGCGGCTTTTTCTCCCGATTGCACAAAACTCATAACCATCGACGCAGCCAGGCAACGCCTGAGAGTAACCAACCTCGAAACTCGAACGACTACCGAACTGGATTCCGATGTACAGCACGCCATCTTCAGTCGCGACAGTTCGAAGGTAATCTACTTGAAATTCGATGAGCAGAATTACAAGCTGTTTATCGCTGATGGCGAACAAGCTCATCTGATTGACCGCGACGTCTCTTACGCACTGGTTCAGTCACCGGACGGAAATGTCTTAATCTACATGGTCGACTACCAAGACCAGACTTATATGTCCGACATGCGAATGGTCAGATTAGATCAAACGCCGCTGGTTGGCACGGATTTGGCCAAGAACACCGGCGGTTCTGCGTCGTTCACTCCAGATAGCCAAAGCCTGGTCTTTGTGTCAGATATAATTTTGCGCGAGGAAGAAAACCCCGAGACAGGCGCTAGCTGCAGCTGGTACTACGCCAAATTAAATGTGCTCTCATTAGAAGATGGTGCCCGTCAACTGCTGAGCCCGGAAGTCAGCGCCTGGCAGCATAAAATTTCAAAGGATGGCAAGCAGGTTTATTCGGTAGTCGACTACAATTGCCAGGACCAGTCACAGACCCTGGTCAGCTACTCGCTAGAAGGAAAAAAACCGATCGAGCTGATCTCAAATAATGCAATGTCGGGCTGGGGCATGGACTTCATTGAAATTCCCGAAGAGAGCATCATCATCCACATGATGGTCTTCTATACATCCGAGCCGGAATATAACTATTCGGCCGAGATCTGGGCCACCAAGACCGACGGCTCCGGGTCGAGAACCCTCGCCCAGGACGCTATGTCCAATATGCAGACTTGCATGTATTTCTTGCCGTTCCAGCAAGCCAGCCGTGACAAGTTGGTCTATTTGCGCAAAGACACGAGTGATTTGGTCGCTATCGATCTCGAGCATCAGAAAAGCTGGACCGTGACCGATACCGTCAACAATCTCTACTACGATGTATCGCCTGATGCCCGCTGGGTGCTCACCCAGACAATCAACGAAGCGGAAACCTACGATCTGTTGCTCACCCCGATTGAGGGCGGCCAAAGCCGGGTTCTGATGGGTGATATGGGGATAGCCGGAGCGTATTCCATGCCGGGCCGTTCAGCCTGGACCCCTTCGAGCGAGCGTATCCTGTCAGTCTTCAACAACAACGACGGCACTCCGCGGACCCTTTACAGCATTGCCCCGCATGAAAACCTTGTGCGCCTGATTGCTGATGATGTTCCCTCAGAGGGCTTCTGGAACTCGTACGTTCAAAGCCGGGGCGGCTGGCTGGTTGCAGTCCAGCGTCTAAGCGGCATGACCGTTCAGCTAGTCCCCTAAAACTCGTTTACGTTGTTTGACAAGACAGACAGGTTCTGTAAACGTGCCTGTTAATGAACGAAGAAGAAAAAAACATACTAGCCAACCCGAGTATACCCCCCTGGCCGGGCAATGGAGCCCGTCCGCTGAACGCCGCCATTGTCGGCGGCGGCAAGGGCTGCGTATCAATTCTCAAAATGGTCGAAGGCGATGAACTTGGACGTTTCCGGATGCGTGTTCTCGGAGTGGCCGACCCCGATCAGAACGCCCAGGGAATTCGCTATGCGATCGAGAGCAAAGTACCGGTTGTTACCAGCGACTACCATGAACTGTATAAAATTCCCGACCTCGACTTCATTATCGAGCTGACCGGACTCTACGAAGTGCGCGATGAGATCGAGCGCTCACGCCCGAGAAACTTACGCTTGATAGATCATTTCGCCGCGCGCCTGTTCTGGGAACTGCATCAGTCCGAAGAAGCGGTCATCCGGCAAAGAACCGAGATGCGCGAACAAGTCGAAGCCGAACGAGAACGTATTGCCCAGATTCTAGACAGCATCCCGGACGAGATCGTGGTTATCGATAACGAAATGGTCATTCGTGATGTCAACTCGAATTTCCTGCGAAATAACAAACTAGCCATCGACGATGTCCGCGGCAGCCACTGCTATGACATCGATCAACACATCCGCGGCGAGTGCCAGGTAGCCGTCGAGAACTGCCCTTTCTCGACGGTCATGAAAGATCGCAAGCCGACTTCTTTGGTCCGCAAACATTTCAACGAGGAGGGTCAGACACTTTACGCCTCGATTGTCGGGGCACCCCTGGTCGATCGAAACGGCAATGTGGTTGGCATGATCGAAATGACCAGGGATATCACCACGCGCATACAACTCGAACAAGCCCTGTCGGCCTCCGAGGTGCGCCTGCAGCAGTACGTCGAGCGGGCCCCTCTGGCTATCTACGTCAAAAACCGCGCCGGTCAGTATATCGATGTCAATCCGGCGGCCTGTTCGATGTTCGGCAAGGAAAAAACCGACATAATCGGCAAGACGGATCTGGAGATCTTCGATCGTGAGGCCGCCGAGAAAATGCGTTCGGGAGATCGCCAGCTCTGGCACGAGCGCAACTCGGTCTCTGAAGATTTCGAGGTCGAGTTCGGAAGCCAGCGGGTTTTCCTGTCAACCGTAAAGTTTCTCATTCTTGAAGAAAGCGGTGACCCAACCGCCTTGTGCGGTTTTTCAATAGATATCACCGCCCAAAAAGAAGCCGAGAACAAGCTAAACGAAACCAGTGACTACTTGCAACAAATGCTCGACAACTCACCGGTGATCATCATAACTACCGACATGGACACCAAGATTGTCTCATTCAACGCGGGGGCCGAAAAGTGCTTGGGATACAAGGCCAGCGAGGTAATCGGCCAGCCGGCGGCACTCTTTTATCGCGACCCGAGCAAACGTGAAGATTTAATGCGTATGGTCAAGTCGGGCAATGCTGTCCGGGACTATTCCTACGAATTGCTGAAGAAGGACGGCACTCTCCTGCCGGTATCGATTACACTCTCTCAACTAAAAGACGCTTCCGGTAAAATGATCGGCACGGTTGGGATGAGCAAGGACATTTCGCATCGTAAAGAACTGATGAGCCAAATCCTGCAGACCGAGCGTATGGCAGCCGTCGGCCGGCTGGGCTCGGGGGTCGCACATGAAATCAATAATCCCCTGGCCGTGATCGCCGAGGTGGCCGGCTATCTTAACGACATGGTCGAGTTGGGCCTGGATGCCGACAAGGTCAATCTGGTCGATGAATTAAAGGAAGGCTTGCCAAAAATCATCAATCAAGTGAAGCGTGGCCGTGAAATTACCCGGCGCCTGTTGTCCTTCGCCCGCAAAACCGAAGCCCGGGTCGACATGGCCGATGTAAATGCCTCGCTGGACGAAATTCTGCCTTTTCTTGAAAAAGAAGCCCGCTTTGCGCAAACCATCATTCATCGCGACTATCAACCCGACCTGCCCAGGGCCGCCGTCGAGGAAATGCAATTGCAGGAAGTTTTCATTAACCTGATCACCAACGCCCTGCATGCTTTGGCCAATCAAGCGAGTGGCAACATCTGGCTCAAAACCAGACTCGAAAAAGGTAAAGTAATCATTTCGATTCGCGATGACGGCCCGGGAATCGATGATTCGGTTCGGGATCGTCTATTCGATCCTTTTGTAACAACCAAACCAACCGGCAAGGGAACCGGCCTGGGTTTGTCAATCTGCTATTCAATCGTCAAACGCTACGACGGTGAGATTAGGGTAGTTTCCGAGCCAGGCCAGGGCACGACTTTCAGGGTTATCCTGCCGACCCAAAATCCTTCACAAATACCAACAGAGTCTGTAGCTGAGGAATAGAAGAGTCCCCAGAACCTGCATGAGAATGGAACGCCCTATGACAAGCAATAGTTATTTGAAAACTACGCGTTTGCTCCTTAGCTACTTCTGAATAAGTGCTTTCTCTAATATGGTTCGAAACTTCTCAGGCTCCAAAGGTTTTGAAATGATGTTTAAGGCACCAAGCCGAACTGCCTCCTCAACCTTCTTGCTCACCCCGCCCATTGACGAAATCATCACAACTTTGGCATATGGATCCAGTCTAATTATTGTACGGAGCGCCTGAATACCGTCCATTATGGGCATTAGAATATCCATCAAGACGATTTCGGGATTGACTGTTTTAAATAGCCTCACAGCCTCTGCTCCATTCTTGGCATGGCCAATCACATCGTAACCACCAAAACTTTCTAACATCTGAGTAATTTGTCGTGCAACAGAGATGCTATCATCTGCAATCAATACCTTTGTTCTCATATTCGTTACCAATCCCAAACGAAGTGCTTAAACTCAGTCGATACTTTGCTTCATTTCCCTCTTGCACTTTCCAAGAAAACGACGGATTGTTTTAAGTTGTGTCTGGCCCTTGACGAAGGCCACGCCCATACCTTTGGAGTCTTCAAAGTAGTCGATCCAGGCCACCTGAGCATCAAGGGCAATGTTCTTTACATTGACTTCCTGTACATGGATATCTAATGGAAACCGTGTGCCAATCGTAAATAGAGGACCAAAGCATCGCAGATAAGCTCCCCCTTTCGAGAGGTTGCGAGTCTCCGAAGTGAACGACCCTTCTGAGGTGTGGTAGGTCGCCCGAAGTGTTATCGGAAACCTGGTATCTACTCGTTCCTCTCTTGTTCGCCCTGATTTCAGGTAGCTGACAATGCCGTCCAACCGCGCGCGTTCCCTCGTCGTAAGAGCAACAAACACACCTTGCGGCAGTCGGGGTCCTCCGGAACGTACTCTTCTGATTGTTATTCGGCCTTCTAAAAATATTTGATTCTTGGAATCCTTGACGCTCACAACAATAGAGACGATTTTACCGACGGATAGCAAACGAGTGGTCTTGAAGAAGTAACCTGTGTCTTGCCCCTTGCGCTCGAAGGCCCGATCAAAAGCTTTAGCAGAATCGAAATAGAGAAAGAATCGATGTTCCTTGTCGGATATGGCCATTTCAGTCAGCTCACATTCAATGTTGATTCAACCTGACAACCATGAGAAACCAAAACCATCTCTTACCCTCAGAGGTTGTTTGTATATTCATTTTCCTGTCCCATAAGTAATGGCTCTCAGTAAGCAGCAAATTTCGTGCCCAATTCTTTATTCCCGGCAACACATTGTAAATACGCGATAATCAATGATGGACGGTATTCGTTTCTCTTGGATTCCTGTATCATTTTCAAACTCAATGACATAATTTGAGACAGTGAGACAGGAGCGGCGTCGGGCCCGAATCTAGATAGTCCCTTACTCCCCAGGCGAAGGTCGTAAGGCAGATCCACGGTGCCAGAGAACTGGCGCAAGCCTATCTATGCTTGTGGGCGGCTGAGATCAAGCGTACCGTTTAAGCCTATCTTTTTGTCCTACCAGGCCTTCTTGCTGAGAATATCGGCTAGTTTTTCTTCGGTGCGTTTTTCGACTAGTAGCAACTTCTTGGCCTTGGCCTGCTCGATTTTCTCCATCAATTCATGGAAGTCAGCCGGTTTTTCGAGGAAATCGATAGCGCCCAGCTTAATCGCATCGACGCCTTCCCTGATAGAACCGTGCCCGGTCAGTAAGATGATCTGCAAATCGGGGTTTATTTGCTTGAGCCTTTTCAAAGTCTCAATCCCGTCCATACCCGGCATTTTCAGATCAAGCACAATGGCTGTAAAATTGGTAGAACCAGCAATGTCCAATGCAGTCTGTCCATCAGAAGCCACCTCGACTTGCATACCCCGGGCTTTCATGCGTTTAGCCAGGGCTTCTACGAATTCTGCTTCGTCGTCCACAAGAAGTATCTTGTCTGTTGTCATTTCGCGTCCTTAAACTATTTTCAAAGTTGCCTTTTTTTCACTTTAACACACTTGCTAATACTGATTATATCAGCATAAGTTGCTGTAATAAACCAGACTACGGTTTCTAACAGCAACTAACAACCCCAAACCCCTTTAGTCACAAGTCTCTAGTCTGCTACTACGACTGTTACCGGGCGTGACGAATTCGGCCTGTTCAGCATGGCGGCCTCGATGGTGTGTTTGCCTTTAACCAGTGACCAGCGAAACTCGTGCGGATAACCAACCTTAGCCACCGGTACTCCGTCGATAACCCAGACGATTTCTTCGGTGCGCGGCCAGACGTTTGCCGCTAAGCGAATTGTCGAAAATTCCTCTGGAGTGTCCGGGTCCCAGAAATAGCGCGATTGGTCCTTGGGTTCATCGATTACAACAGAAGGCTTCAACTCAAGCGGCCGCCCGCCACAAAAGGGGCTGACGGTCTTGGGGGCCAGTTCCAGGTGCTGGGTTCGCGCCCAGCGTTCGTACTGGATTGGCAGATCAAGTAATACTCGGTCTTCGATAAACTTGGATGGACAACGCAACGAAGCCAACAGGCCATTGCGACGATCGATTTTTACTTTGCGATGATATGCACAATTCTCATATGGCTCACTGCCCGGGGCGTAATACTCGAACCGGTGATGCGGACAATCCGGACCAGCCAATTTTCCTGAGACCGGGCATATTGATTTGGACACATAATCTTTAGGTAACGGAAACTCCGCCAGGACTTCGCGATGAGCTTCATAGCCGGGCATTAGCTGATCCATGATCTGGTGCAGAGCCAGGCCGGCCCCGCTCAAACCACCCAAGTGATTCATCCGCCGCCAATCGTGGTTGCCAAGCCAGACACCTACGAGCAAACGATCGGAAAAACCAACCGCCCAGGCATCTCTGTAGCCCTGACTAGTACCCGTCTTGACTGCCACGGCATAATCATACTCAAGGGCGCTGCCGCGCCGAAAGCTCGGAACGCGGGCCATCGGGTCCGACAGAATATTTGTAATCAGTTGACTGACATCCGCGGGTAAAATGCGTTTTGACTTCGATTGTTTCTGATCGAGGAAGTATTTTAGCGAAAGGGCCCGACCGCCGTTAGACAGACAGCCATACAGCCCAACCAGTTCTTCCAGGGTTACATGCAAGTTACCCAGCACCAACCCCAATCCATAGCGACCAGGATTGAAGGAGACTCCCCGCACACCGGCAACATCGAAAAATTCGAGGGCCTGGTCAACCCCCAGGGCCGCTAGAACGCGCAAGGCCGGGATATTTCTTGAATTGGCCAGGGCTTCGCGCAATAGCATCGGACCCAGAAAAGTGTGTGTAATGTTGCGCGGCAAATAGGCTTGACCCGTTTTCAGGGGAAATTCGACGCGGATATCGGGCAACTCGCTCGAGGCCGTGAACAAACCGCGCGCAATCGCCAAGGCATAGATAAAAGGTTTCAGGGCTGAACCAGGCGAGCGCTTGTTGCGAACATAGTCGATAGCTCCGCGGGCTTCTTTGTCGAAGTAGTCAACCGAACCGACATAGGCCAAAATTTCACCGCTGTCGACATCCACCACCAGGCCGGCAGTGTTCCCGGCACCCCTGAATTGCCATTGCTCGAGGTTCTTTCTGAGAATGGCTGCTACCTGGGACTGAATCTTCAGATCGATAGTGGCCCGAACGATCGGCCGGCCCGTTTTGCCGGCCAGATCGCTCCAGCGCAAGACGGCATGCATGGCTTGATTTTGCCGGTAAGGTTTGTCAACCAGGCGCAGATCCGAGGCCAGCGCCTGATCGAGTTCCTGCTTGGAAATCAAGTCGCGGGCATACAAGGTTTCGAGAATGAGTTTGGCTCTCTTTTCTGCACGATAGAGACCGATCGGTTTATGCGGGTCCATGCGGCCGGGCGCCTGCGGCAGACCGGCCAAGAAGGCCGCCTGCAGCCAGGAGAGATCCTCGATTGGTTTATCGAAATAATAGCGCGCCGCACGCACGATGCCATGAACTCGGTTTCCGTAAGGAGCAATAGTCAGATAATGCCTGAGCACTTTATCATGGCCGTGATCGTCAATCAGACACAGGGCTTCGGCGGCCTCTTTGAACTTGCGAAAGATATTGCGGCTGCCCGGAGTCTGCATCCTGGCAACTTGCATAGCAATCGTTGAAGCGCCGGAGACGATGTAACCGCTAGTGATGTTCTGATATAAGGCTCGCAACACAGACGGCAGGTGAACCCCACTATGGTCGTAGAAATATCGGTCTTCGGTTTCCAGGGTGGCCCTGACTACTTTATCGGGAATACGGCCAGGCAACGGCCAGTAGCCCAGGTTATCGTCGCTGGCCGGCACTTCACCTAGATAAATACCCGTACGATCGAGAATCAGAATTGAAGGCTGGGGAGCATACAGGGCACGATTCAACCCGGAAAGAAACCAGAGTGTCACGAGTGCCAGGACAACCAGGGTGCCGAGAGTAATCAGTGTCCATTTTCGCTTTTTTAGAAACTTACCCATCGTATTTTAGACTATGAATCACTATTTCTGATTCTTTCCTTTCACAATAACCTTCATACCTACTGAGCGACCTCGGACTTCCTGGTGGTACATCTGCTCGGCATAAGCTGCCGGATGAACAAACGAGCCCTCGTTAGTCGCCCGGACTCTAAAGTGGAAAGTGTGGGTGCCCTTGGGCAACCTGATGAAGTAGTAGCGCACTTCGTGATCGAGCCGTTGCACGTAGGCCGGCCTGATCGAATCAGATTTCGAGGGCCGCGCCTCGGGACCGGCGGTCTTTAGTTCGGGATTGAGCGGCTCGAAGCCCGCCGCAAAAGGAACCACCAGGGCAACGTGGTAACGATCCTTTTCAGTCAACAGGCGTGTGTGAATCTCGACGATTTCACCGATCTTCAGCTCGACCTGTTTAGCGCGTTGATCATCGAAGTGAGTATCGGGTGACTTGTCCTGGTGAATGACTGTGTTATTGCGCGAAACCACGAAACCTTCATGAATAGAATCAACCTTGTCGCCGCTTGCTTTGGGCAAATAAGTGTAACTAATCTGTGCGCCCAATTCCTTGCTGGTCGTCACTTCGAGACTCTGTCGTTTGGCCGAATAAATAGTTGCCTTGGCCACTTTGTTCTTGTCGTTCAGTTGAAGCAGTCCACCTTCGGACAACCGGATCTTGGCGTCTATACTTTCATGCCTGGCCATAGCCAGATATGCTACCAGGGCCGCGGCCGCCCTAAGACTATTGTGAGTAGAGCCGAAGCCGCGCCCGGCCACTGAATATGCCAAGAGGGCGTCGCGTAATAGTCCCAGGCGCGGGTTGGTCGGGTCGAGATAGATCAAGCTCTCCATCACGGCTGCCAGAGTAGACGGACGAGAACCAAGATAGTCGGAGTACCAGTATGAGCGGTACCAGCGAATTCCCTTGTAGACTGGTTTGCCCTTATAGAGTTTGAACACTACTCGATCCCAAAGGTTCTTTTTGAGGGTTTTCAGGTTGGTCCTGAACAGGTTCGGGTGCCGCGACATGGCCAGGCTCAGATCGGCCATCGAAGTAACATCCATGCCTTTGCGATGATGATACAGGTCGATCAAATAGTGCTCGTCCAGCTCTCCGATCATCGTCAGGGCCTGGATTGCCGAAGTCTGCTGATTGTAACGATAGTCGCGACGCAAGCGGTGATAATCCGAACGAAGCGAGTTTTTCAAGGCGATGATCGACTGACTCCAGACCTTAGTCGGAACAGCAACACCCAAACCGCGAGCCATGTGCATGAACCTGACTGCCTGGGCCGTCAAGGCAACGCTGCCGCTGCCGCCCGGCCAGTAGGCCATCAGGCCTTCATCATCCTGACAGACACTCAACTCGGCCAGCAAGCGTTTGACGTGCACGCTTACCTGCAAAGCATAATGATCATTCAAACCAAATTTTCGCAGCAGCTCACCAATCGACAACTGCGGCATAAGACGTGACATCTTCTGCTCGAGACAACCATGCGGATAGCTCTGCAGGTAATCCAGGGCCGCCAGCAGTTCGAGCGCCCCAGGCACCGCCGAGACAACCACTTCTTGAATCGCTGTTCCCGCTCGGGGTTCTTCGGGGAATGGCTTGAGTTTATTAGAACCCGCCTTGAACTTATCGAAGTAGGCAAAATGCTCGACTGTGCGATCCGGCAGCAGGGGCAGCTTGACTTCGAAAGCGTCACCGACTCCGTCTTTTTTACGAACGATGTCCATGCGCAAAGTTATTTCAGTGGGTTTTGTCGAGTCGCTCGAATTGGCCGTAACCGGGAACAAATGGCTCTCGGCTTTGTTGCGTTTAAGCTCGATTTTTTTTGTCCAGTTCTTTTCCTCGACTAGTCCATCGACTCGCACGACGACTTTCCCGGGCCCCTCGGCACCTTCCAATAAACGGCCGATTCCGCCCGCCCAGAACTTATCTCCCTGGCGCACGAAGCGCGGCAACTGGGGCTGGACCAAAACAGGCAGGCGTACACGGATGCGTGAACTGCGGTAGCCAAAGCGCTGCAAACCGGAGGCCGCGGTTGCCCGGATTCTGAAGTTGGTCAGGTCATCGGACATCCTGATTTTGACCGTAATCCTGCCGGATGAGCCGACCTTTAGGGTTGCTTTGTAGTAGGGGACTGTCTGGAAGTTCTTGCGCACCCTGCGTTTGCTCGAGCGACGCCCTTCCCTTTCTTCTTCATCGCCATCCCCGGCCGGTTCTTCCTCTTCTTGTAGACGACCGATGACTTTATTCCGCGTATCGCGAACACTCGTGCCGCGACTGTTGCGGACGATAAAGGCCTTGAGCGGGTCGAGAGGACCTTCGTCCGCCAGCGACAAAACCGCTTCGTCAACCATCCAGAGCGTAACTTCTCCCGCCAGAGGCTTTTTACGATCGTCTTTGAGGGTTATGACAACATCGACCAGCGAGCCGGGCCGCACGCTTTTTGGGTGCTTGATTCCGACACTAATGCTGTTCTTGACCGGCTCGATCTCGAGGTCCAGGCTGGACGCAAGTGTTTGCGGCCGGTAGCGTTCATCGCTCTCAGAACTCGTTCCCAAGCGACCGCGCATTATTACGACGTGGACCGGCAAATTGGGCACATGCTGGGCTTTTATTGAAATGGGATGCACGGCCTTGCCGCCTCGAATCTGACGCCAATGATACTGGTTGCCGCGAGGCTCTTCGACGATTACGAGCGCCTTGCCTTTCTGGAAAGGACTCTTGATGATTAGGTTGGCGGTCTGACCGGGTTTGTATTTCTTTTTGTCGCTGGTCATCTCGAAAATACCCTGACGGGATTTCTTCCAGGCCAGAGCTTCCTTGCCGCCGACATATAGATCGGCCGACAGGGTCTGAACCCTGCCGAGTTTGTCTCGAGCCACTAGTTCGACTACGTAGACCCCGGCCTTCTCAATCTTAAAGACCGGGTCGATTGGGTTCTTCCCGGAAATAATTGCACGTTCGACAATCTTGTCATCCTGTTGTTCGGTAACATAGCTGGCTTTGCCGGTCGCAAAATCGGTCTCGCGCAGGTGACTGTGCCAGGTGCGCCGATAGAGCCGTACGGATATTTTCTGTCCGGCAACCGGTTTGTCATCGATCCCGACCGCAATAACTTTGGGCCGCAGCCGGGTCGCTTGTTCATAATAGCGCTTCAACTTCAGGCCTAAAACAAACGGCGGCAAGGCTTTGACTTCATGAACGGCACTGACTTGCTGGTTGTCCACTCCGGTAACGGTGGCGTCGAAACGATAGATTCGTGCCGAACCATCCATGTCCAGGGCCGGGTTCACTGAAATCTCGTCTGCCCCACTTGCGTCGAGCTGGTCTTCTTCGCGAATGGTCTCCGGCGGGCGTACTCGCCCGCCCCTGGAAAACTGAGTAGAACTCGCGAACAAGTAGCCTGGTTTGCCCTTGGGAATATGGTAGTAGGGCCGCCGGGTCACTTGCCATTCGATTGGCTGGGAAGAAACCGAACCTCCGGCATAATAGCGCGCGACTGCCTTGACCTTGAAGGCCTGGTCGTTGCGTACCTTGTCTTTGCCAACCATTTGAATTTCAAATTTCGGAATTCGATAGGCCTCGATCTTGAAGTATCTGACAGCAATAACCTGATGGGGCTTGCGCCGATAGAGCACGATAGAATAACTGCCGGTTGGAATGTCTTTCTCGTGAAACTCGGTCGCAAACCCGTACAGCGAGGTAAACGACAGAGGCAGAGGCCACACTTTGCCGCCCGGACCGGTCATTTTCAAACCGAATTTCTTTGCACTCCCAGGCTTGTCAAACTCTCCACCCTGGCGACTCCTTAAGTAACCCTTGATGAAGACCTTCTCACCCGGGCGGTAGATTGGCCGCTCGGTAAAGATGAACCCAATCAATCTGTCATTGGCCGATTTGGGAATACGCTCTTCTGTAATCCAGTGCAGCCATTGGCCCCAGGGTGACCAGTGGTTGTTGGCAAAGCGCGGTGGCGGATCGCGCGGGTCGAGCACCAGGTGATCTTCACCCTTTTTGACCATTATGCGGTGCAGCCTGCTCCAGTCGTCCTGGCGGGTGAGAACCGCACGTCCGTCCGAGTCGGTTGTCAAGCTGATCGAAACCATTTGAGGTGCTCGACGACGCTTGCCGGGTTTTGGCCTGGGCGGTTTGTCGACCGCCTCAATTACAATCTTGACACCTCTGACAGGTTCGGCCGTTTTGATCGAGCGAACATAGAAAACCACTTTGTCCAGTTCTTCGATACTGGTCAAAGACAGGTCGGTCACCTGGACCCGCATGTAAGAGCGTTGCGGGGGACCGGTCAGCCGTCTGAGCCCAACCAGATAGTGGCCCGGCCGATTGTTGCCCATTTGCTTATCGAGTAAGCGACCGATATCCAGACCAAAATGGGTAACTGAGCCCCGCTTGGCCAGCGGCAAGTCGACTACCTTGGAGATCAGCGGCGAACCGAGCAAGCGCAGGTGCTTTTGCAGCTCACTGGGGGAAACATAGTTGATATCGTCGTTTGGGCGATCGGGTTCTTCGCCGGGAAATGGCGGTGAAGATTCCTCATTTACCACCACCGGGCTGTGAGGAAACGGCCATAAACCCGGATGCAGAGGATCGATCCGGTAAATTCGCACATCGGTCCGCGGCTCGCCGTAGCCAATCAGCGGAATCATGCGGGGACCTTTGGACTCGAGAATGGCCGAGGCTTGTTTCCACCTGAGAAACGGTTGTTTGTGTCCCAGGTAGAAAAAAACTTCGACATTTTTGGGATCAACCAGCTTGCGCCCGTCCTGGTCTTTGAGCGGAGCCGGATTGAGGCTCATGCGGTAAAGCACTTCAGGCACGAACTTGCCCTTGAGGGTCACTCTGCGACCATAGGTTTGGAAACTCAAATCACTAACGGCCGGATCAAGTCTGACGAGTTTTTTCAAAGCTGTCAGACTCATGTCCTTGATTGGCGCCGAAAACACCAAATGCGGGGCTTCGCCGTGATGACCACAAGCCAAGGCCATTTCTTCCGGCATAGATGAACTGCCCTTGAGCGGTAAGAATGTCGATCCGCAACCAATCGATTCGATACTGAATGGCTGGCGGGTTGACAAACGACCGGTCCACAAAACCTTACCTTCGTCACCCAGGGCCAGACTGGTCATCAGGGTCAGTTGTTTTCCTTCAGGCACCAGGTCGTTGAGAGTAATGGCATACACGGCAGCATCACGATGGCTCCGCCGGGGAAGCGCGGCGATACTGAAGTCCTTGACAATCCGGCGGCTCGAACTATCCAGGCCGGGCAATTCACGGATCTGAATACTAATCATTTTCTTGAGCGAATCGATCGGCAAGGCTTGCGCAAAAGTCAGGGTGAATGTCCTGAAGGGCTTCAAGCTGGTGCTGTCGACACTCGGAGACATCGAGACTGGGGCCGACATCATCGTCGTCAGAATCTGGCTGGTGCCACGAGCCTTCACTCTATAGCGAGCCAGGGCCGGCCAGGTTTCGGCCGGTCTGAATTGCAGCGTGCGCCGATCCAGCCAGAAGTAGGCACCCGGCCAATTTGGTTCTATTTTTAATATGCGAGCACCCTTATCAGCCGGCCCCTTGGCAGGACCCTGGGACGAAGAGAAGTAAACAGTGATCGGATCGAAGCCGCGCAGGAATTTCTCGGGCAAGATGATGGTCGCTGACTTGGCAGGCCGTTGACCGTGATCGGCCGGCTTGTAAACTTGAGTCCGGCCGAGTACGGCAACCAGAACAAACCCAATTATTCCAACAATGTAAACACGCGCTTTCATGGTCTTTCTCCGATTCTGCGGAAGAAGTCACGCAGATAATCTTCTGGAACGTCAATCTTGGAACCGGACAGTCCCAATATGACTGGTCGGAAGCGAACCGGTTGGGAAAATTTCGAGGCGGCAACCCTGAGCAGGTAAACACCTTTGTCAAGCAACAAAAACTGCAGACAACCTTCCCCGATTACCCGTTGATCGGAATCAAGGGTAGTACATTCAAGAACGTCAGCAGCCACCCGCAGGCCAATCCCGACTTCACCCTTGGCATGCGTCTCGAACCTGAAGATACGCACCTCTGACGGAGCCAGCCACTGGTCGGGGCCAATTCCTTCGTGCAGGGTCATAAACCTATCCGCGCTCCAAACCATCGAGCCGGCCAGGGCCTCTTCGGCGAAAGAACGCACCAGGAAATTGTAGCTTCCGGCAGGCAACAGGCGCTGAATGTCGCAACCGTTGCCAAGACCGTTGACTGCGATAAGCTCTTGGGCCGAGGCCAGGGCGCAGACACCCGAATCGCTGTGCAAGTGGATCACGGCCGGTTGCTCGAGAGACAAAGTCCGTTTGACGAACTTCCCGGTAATCTTATCCAGGTGGGCTTGCATCAGTCCGGCCCCGGGAATTGATGGTAGACCGACAGCCCAATGAGCTGAATCATAGCTGCCTTTTGAAAACAAGACCGCTCTAACAGGATCTAAGCTGTGCGCAATGATGACCTCGGCAGACTGCCCAGCCGCAATCTTCGCACGGCAACCAACCGTCCGGGTTCCGTCAGGCACACTCAGGGTACAACGTTCGGCGCCAAAAACTTCAAGCTGACGCTCGTTCGAATCGACAGGCAGCTTGAGAACAATCCTGCCCGGAGCCCGGGGACGGCTTTCGAAAACTTTGCGAAGGACTTTGGCGGGAACCGGTTGTTGCTCTAGCAATACTTTGGCACGCGCCCGGCGCTCGGCATTCGAAGTGATATACAGCTGACCGCCTTGCCCGTTCAAGATGCAACGCGAAAGCTTGCCCTGGGGTGGACACAGGTCAACGGTGCCACCGTTCTTGTCAAGCTGCAGCACCCAGGCATCACCCGGCAGAACCAGCTCGATCCGAGTCGGAGTCATCGGCAGTTGCAGCTTGACGACCGGGCCGGACCAGACCAGGTTCTGCACCCCGGGCTTGAGTTTTTTTATTTCTTTGGGGACCCTGGCTCCCAGACTAACCAATTTAGCGTTTTGATTGGCTTTGCCGGGTATCCACCAACGTACCAGCGAGTCTTTTACCGGGCCCGAAGCCGCAAAGCAGACGTTGCCTTCAACAGCGGTAATACCGCCATCAATCCGGCAGGCCGGTGAAACAACCTCGCCAAAGGGAAGCTCGACTCTGACCAGATGAAGTGCAGTTTTACTCGAATGTTGACGCTGAATGTGCGGGCGGGAAGCCAGCCGGATGGATTCTGTTTTACTTACACCCAGCTTGCTAACCAGTTCAGTAAGCGATAGTTCAGCCGCTTTCTGGCCAGTGCCCGAGAAGATCACCGCACCCGCCTCCAGAGAAGCTTGCGGGCCACAACTTTGCAGCAGTCCACTTTGAGCTTCCGGTAGACACCAGATCCGCTTGCCGGTCTTGTAATGACCGGCCCGGGGAATGCTGACCAAACCAGCTCTATTTTTTTCCAGACGCCCGGAAGAAAATGCCGCCAGCTTGCGAGTTCCCACACTGGCGCGAATCTTGGCGCGCCAGTTTTTTGACCACAAACGAATCCGGTACTGGTTTTCCTTGGGATGAATCAGAAACTGACAATGGCGAATATTCTCTTCAAACTGGAGAATTTTACCGTGCCTGTCTTCTAAAGCGCAGGCGAAGGAAAGCTTTGAGCGGAAATGAAACTCCTGGAGCTGACCGGCCGACGGCTTGGCCGTCAGCCCGGTTAAAACTTTGCCGGCGGGTTTGAAAACCGAATCTTTGTCGAGGATTCCGATATCTTTGGTTTCGGTTGCCACCAGGCTGACCATAGTAGTTCCGGCGATTGTGTTTTCCGCCTCGAGTACCAGCCGGTAGTCACCGGCAGCCAGCGGGGTAGCGATCAGGCAATTCCAGTCGGCCCCATGCGAACCACTTTCGGCCACAAGCTGGTTCTTGTCATTGAAGAGCCGACAGCGAACATCGGTCTGTCCGGAAGTCTTGAGTCTCAAGACACCTTTAGCCGGCATGCGCACTACGGATTCGGAGGGGATATGTAATTGCTTGGTCATGCCCGGCGCCAGAATCTGGCTTTCGACATATAGCCTGTAGTTGATGCCTACGTCGGCGCGACTGTGTTCGGTAACCAGGCGGTAGCGGCCACTCGACACTTTGAGCGTGACGGCGCCGCGGTTGGGAGGTATCGGCTCGATTAGTTCGCCCTGGGGCTTTCCCTTGCGGCTACGGTAGATGCGCCCCTGCATGCCGTTGTCTAGCGTTATCCTGATTTCCAAGTCAGCCTTGAGGTCGAGAATAAAATCGTCTTTTCCATCCTCGCCCAATTCCGCTGAGTACCAGGTATTCAATTCGATCGGGTGGGGTTTGTTTCCACGCAGAACGACTGCGGGCTTGATCCGGTTGAGCTGGGTGCGCCGCATACTCTCGACCGTAATCGGCATTTGGGTCCAGAGGTATTTCCCTTGATCTAGTTCAAGGGTCTGATCGCATCTGGTAGGCACCGGTACGATCGGCCAGCCAGCTTGATCATCCAGGCGGCACTGCAAAGAAACCACCTGGCCACTCGTGCGAATGTGGAATTTGCCATCGGTTATTATTTTCAGATCCTGGCGAATCAGTTCGTTGGCCTTGACCCTGAAGAAGGCCTCTTTATCTGCGCTGAGCGACTTGCCCTTTTTGACTGGACGTTCGCTGACTTCAACCGAGGCCCGTCCGCGACTGCGGTTCTTGGTCTTGACTGTCAACAGATAGCGGCCAGGGTTCAAAAAGCGGGCCAGCAGGCAGTTGCGCCCGCGCCCGGAGCCGGTATCGGACACCAGGCGGCTGACAATTGCGGTTCGCATGCGGCACTCGGTCCCCAATAGTCCCCGGGTGGTTACGTGGTACAATCCGGGCTGCTTAACATCAAAAATCATCGAATGCGATTGACCGCGATCGAAGTTGAAAAACTTCGGTTTATTCACAAACAGCTTGGGCAATGGCGGAATAACCGGCGAGTAGTTTTCCAGTGAGCGCTGCTGCTTGGGCTTGGGCGAGCGGTGCACGGAAACGGCCAGCGTGGTCTGGGTTGTGTTAATAATCTCGATATTTTTTCTTTGGCTGATTGCCGGTAAACGGCAAATACCGTCTCGGGCCTTGGCTTCATAGTCGCCGTCCCATGAGCATGAAAACTTTCCACCCCCGGCCGAGCGAATCACGACCTCCCGTCCGGCAGCGGTATCGAGCTTGACTTTGTCTTTGGCATTCAACACGAGCGGCAACGGTCGCTCGAGTTTCAAAGGCAACTGGCGCAGGATCAGGCCGCGGGAAGTGGCTGCTCCAGTGCGACTCAGCCATAAACGATATCTCTGTTTCTCTTGCAGGCTGACGCTCGGTATCAGGCAAGAAACTTTAGCCAGCTGAGTCGAATCCGGTTTGACCGATTTGCCCGGAAACGGCCTTTCCAACATACATGAGATTTTCAGCCTTTCGATGCCTTCCTTGCCGCCATAAATTTTCAGTTCGTAGGATCCGGGTGGCAGATGCTTGACGATGTTGCACTGGGTTGCGCCCGGATCGGTGTCGCGCACCAACCTGCGCTTGGTGCCTTGCATGTCATAAAGCACACACCTGTTCCTGAGTTCGCCGGGAGTTGCTATCTGATAGACACCGCTCTTGACAACTTCGAACCAGACTGTTTCTTCGCGACCGTTGTAGTTGAACTGCTGATTGAAAGCGCGTTTGGGGCTGAGCTTGATTAAGTCGCGTTCGAGAATAAGCGGATGCCGGTAGCGGGTTGTCTCGAGCATACACGAAAGCGGTGCAGCATCGGTGTCAATCGGTACGTCATGTGTCGAAACCAGGAAGTTGCTCGATTCCGGAGACTCGAAAGAAAGCGAGTTCTTTACGCGGCCGTAATCTCCATCGGCCATCGAATAGCTGTCGTTGTATCGCCCCCACTGGAGTTGGCCGGTGGTACCCGACTGACCGGTGATGGTCAACAGGTTGCGCTGGTCGTCATATGACCAGGCCGAGCAAACCGGGATCAGGGCCTTTTTGGGTATCCTGCAACTGCCCGACGAACGCCCCAGGCGATCTCCGGCCTTGTCCGGCATACTGCACATATGTAAAAAAGTATCGCTGGCGGGCGAGCGATCGAGCGCAAGAAAGCTGACCAGGCGGTTCTTGGGCACTTGATAGGCTAGCCTGCCCCACTCGGGAATAGTGAAAACAAGGCTACCATCGGCCGGCCCCTTTTCAAACCCGTTTGCCACGAACAGAAAGTCTTTTCCCTTGCCCTTGGTCCACTCTTTGGGCGAGGCACCATAAACAGTCAGCAGATAGTCACCGACTTCGAGCATTCCGCCGATTTGCCAATCATAAAGCGGTTGGCCGTCTTTGTGCATGAAGATTTCTTTGCGAGTTTCGATTTCTGCGACCCA
>JAFDKH010000217.1 GCA_019307065.1 Deltaproteobacteria bacterium | reverse complement strand
CTGAGGTTGTTTTTCGATTTCGGGGTTCGCAAGATTGTCACGGTTGGGGTTGCGATCCAACCCAGGGAGTTTTCGCTTATTATTCCTATCTGCTGGTTCCTGAGAAGTGCCCTGGCAAGGTAAGAGTGGCGTTGCATGGATGCCTGTAAAATTTTACGATCATTCCCTTTGAGTTTCTTCATCTTGCCGATCTTGAGTTCATGGTGAATTGTCCAGACCCGGTCGAGGTCGGGCGTCGAGATGCCCCAGATAAAGAACCCGATAGTAAAAGCGTATGTCAGGCAGATGACAATAAATCCGAGACTGGGATATTTTCGGCTATAAGGGTTCATTGCGAATCCTTGCCTGGCAAGGCTTTTAGCCAGCCAGCCAAATTATCCCAGTTGTTCAGGCCGATAACATCATGCAACAAGTGATCGAGCGAGCGTTCGCGGGGCAAGCGTCTTTGAATGCGGCCGCCGTTGAGAACCTGGAGCTTCTGGTCCTCACGGACGATTGCCTGCAGGCTCTTGACAACATAGAGAACGTCAGCTTGTACCCGGCTGTCACCCGCGTAACGGACTGTGCGGGTGTATACGCGCAGGCCGGTCTCGCATTTGTAGAGCAGGCTGCCGGAGAAATCGACTCGGGCTGCGTTTTTTGCCAATACTCCAACCTTCGACCCGGCTATCAGGCTGCTTCTTATTTGCAGGTTGCTCTCTTCGCCGGCCGAGATCGAATTTTGTAAGCAGCCCATGATCAGACTGTCGACCAGCTGAATGTCCGAGCCCATTAAATCGAGCCCCTCGTCCCCGGCCCGGCGGATTTCGATTCGGCGAAGCTGGCCGCTAGTGAATTCGAGGTCAAGCGCATCACTTTTGGCGTCGTTGATCGAAGTGTCTTCGATCAGGATGCCGTCGACGTAGGCCGTATGTAGAACATCGCCGCTATCCTGATTTTTTCCAAAGTGGCAAGCCCTGACTTCGATCTGGCGGGTGTTGTGGATATTGATCATGGCCGGATAAGGGATCATTCTGTATCGTGGCCGGCTGCCGCCGGTAACGTGCAAGTTTGAGAGCCTCGAGCCGGCCGTGGCCGGTCCTTGAATGGCGATCCCGCCCCAGGCTCTATCGGCGGCCAGACCCTCTATCACGATCGGTTTTTGATGAGTGCCTTCGAATGAAACCGGTCCCAGAAAAATTAGCGAGGCATCGGCCCCCATCTGGATACGGGTGCCGGCCGCAACGACTACCGTTTCATGAGCGCCGAAGATGCGAGTATCACTGAAGGTTTGTGTTCCGGGGCCAAGCCGGATCTTTTTTAGAGCCGGTTTTTGTAAACTAGTTGGATGCGGTCCGACTTCACCGGGAACGAATTGGGGCAAGTCCTGGGCGCCCATGGTTTTTTTTGGCAGCCGGCCAAGAACAGCCAGGTTGGCCGACTGAGAACGGATTCGAGATTGGGTCGCAAGTTGGGTTGCCTCAGCTTCGAACTCAACTGGAACACAGCTGGATTCGAGTACAAACAGATATTCAACCGGATTCATCTGGCTGGTTACTTTTCCTCGACGTGCATTTGGATTGGTTCGGGCCGCCAGGCCGACAACTGGGTATAGGTTGATCGAATGTTCGAGTTCGACTTGATCTGATTTGCTCAGTGGAGTAACAGTCGATTCCCCCAGGCGTACTCGCCAGCCTTTCTGCTCACAGTTGGCCGGCCATTTAGCCCTGAAGCCCAAGAGTTTCACACCGGACCGACCATCGATGATCAGCTTCAGCGGGGTTACGAATGATTCATCGGCGGTCTGACTATTGCCCAGGTACAACCAGAGAGGGTTCTTCTGTAGTTCGCTCAACAGGTATGAGCGCCGCCGGCCATAGGTAGACAATTCGGATTCGAAAACCAGGCCCAGGCGCCGCAGGTTCATTGGGCGCACCAACCGGCGATGGAACCTGTCGATTCGGGGTAGCAGTTTGTAGGCGTCCCAGTACGGGTCGCTGGCCAACTCATGCCCAATTTTCTTAATAATTTTATAGCCCCGTGATCTGATCGAAGAAGTACTGCCCTTGCCGATCAGCAAATCGTACAGAATGCGGTTGCGTAGCGTCAGATATTCCGGAACCAATTTCAATCGTAACAGTAAAGGATTCTCAACCAGGTTGAAAGTTGGGTCGTGCTTGAATCCCCTGAAACTCCAGGCAACCGGCGCCCACAATCCTCGGTAGGGGTCGAACTGCAGCTTATGGTTCTCGCGAAAGTCGTGCTGGTCTCCGCCAAAGGCGACATCGAGGGCATCGAAGGAGGCAAAGGCTTCCAGATCGATTTCATTGCGGGCAAAATCAGCGAATTCTTTGTTGGTGGCTGAGTTGATTGCCTTCAGCAACCTTTCGAGATCGGCGAAATTCTCCCGGTCTTGGTCGTTGCGCCAGGCTACTTTTTTCCAGCGCGAAGTTCCGCTCCATAACTCCTCGGTCTCAGCCGAAGGAGGCAAGTTGCCGGAATAGATTCCGCTCGGGACGTGCCGATTGGTCCTGAGCAGGCTCTCGTCTGGCTGGGTTTCGAGGTGATAGACCCCAAGGTCGGCCCCGTTAATATGGACTCGCACGAAAGAAGAGTGGGGTGTCAAGACTCCCAGCTTGCGCGATAGTTGCAGGATGATTTCTTCGTCGACCAGCATCGGCGAGGGCGTGTTGATCAAGTTGAACACCCGATGCCCGTCGATTAGCGAACCTTTTGGCAAGCGGACCTTGAATGATTTCTTCTTGCCCAGAATGTGCCAGTGTTGCTGGCCGCGCAAGCGCAGCTCGAGTTTCAGGAGCTGACCGTTTTTTTCCAGCCGGGCCGGGACATACGGGCGTTTGGACTCTTTCTCGGCTCCGGCCAGCAAGGTGTCGAAGCTTGCAGAACTGAGATGAAAATGGAATTGCTCGAGTTTTGACGGAGACGGGGGTGAAGGCATCAAAAACCGGCGCAGGTCTCTGCGCAAGATATCGAACAACTGGGTTTGAAAATCTTCGACAGTGAAGACCTGCTTTTTACCGTATGAGCGCAAGTAGCGGTCGAATTCAGCGAAAGCGCTCCAGGCATACCACACACACAGCAAGATCCCCGGCAGGCATACAAAGAATGCCGTCAAGAACCTGACCCGGTAGATACGTCTGAATGGTCCCAACCTCGTCAACCTCGCTTAAAACGAATAGTGGTAGCTAATGCCGAGAATATTAGCCAGAGCAGGTTCATCCGAACCGTTCAGCATTCCCTGTATCCGATAGAACAATGAAAACTGGTGGGCCTCGTACTGGTAGTCACAACCGACAGTTGCCCGCCATTTGTGAAGCAAACCGTCATTATCGCCGAACCTGATGAAGAGTTCCCCGGCCACGAATGGTTCAAATCCCAGCCCGGCATTGAATTCAACCTGCAGCTTGTTGCGTAAAGTGTGTTGATATATAGAATCAAAACCATTGTCCACCATAAACTGCTCCTGGTAGCGCAGGCGATATTTGAAGGTGACCGGTTTCAGCCGATAGCGCAGCCTGACATCGAAGAAAAAACGGTGCCAGGAATAGTATGTTGGGCTTCCATCTGTGTACTCTGGTTTCACAGCATACCTGTAGCCCGCTCTGAACCTGAGGAACTTGAATGCTCTATAGGTGAAAGAGAACTCGGGCGCCAGGCTTTTCATGCGCGAGGCGTTGTCCTCGAGCCTAAACAGGCCATCGAGCTCGAAGCGGAACATCTTCGATAACTTGTATTTGAGACCGACTTCAGACCATAGCTGAAAATCAGAGGCGCCCGAAGCGGGGCGAGCCTGGCTACAAATTACAACGAGTAGAAACCCTAACAACGCCACTATTTTCATCTGCATGTTTGCCTTGTGTGTCAAATCTTAGTGTTCGAGTGCCTGATTGACCGCATTATGTCTCATTACTACATGGGGCTTCAAGGAGTTTGGTCCCGTATCGAGTGAGTCGATGAAGTCCTGAGGGTTTCTCAAGAAAGTGTAGTCGCCCGACTCGGTTGCCTCGGGGCCGATTACGTAAGGTGCGATCAGGTTGTGATAGTTGTCCATCTTTTGGATGACCGTGTCTATCTCAAAGACTCCATCAATGAATGCCTGCAGTTGCTCTTGGTAATACTGACGGTACTCCGGATCGTCTAATAGAAACCTGATCAAGGGCCATTCAGGGGTGACCTCGTCGAGCATGACCGAGTCGGCATGACAGTTGAGCCCGCCGCCGATCAGCATGACTTCGTTCAGATCCCATAGCAAAAAAACCAGGCGCCCGCCGTCGCCGGGGTCTGCGTAAACGTAATAATTATGCGACATGCAGCCGTAAGCATCCCAGTTGGTAATTGTCTGGTTGACGGCCAGATATTTCAGATAGCCGTGCACATTAAAAGTCGCTTCTAAATCATTTTTCCAGTTCTCTAAATCGTGCCGATCGGCCTGCAGGGCTCCTACTGCAGCAATTGCGTCACTCCAGTCTGATTCGAGGTTGTTCTTTTTGTAAAAGTGCTCTTCAATCATCTCGCCGCTCCATTTGGCGCCGTCGCCCTCGGGTTTGTAGAGGTTGCCGCTGTTGTCGACGAATTGGTTGGCCAGCATTTTGTCGGATGGGTCTTCGATCATCGTATACAGACCCCAGTATACCGGACCGTCGCCGCAGTCGACGTATACCTGGGCAAACATGCTGCGGGCCGCCGGAACGCCGAAGCTGCGGAAAATATCGGCCCCGAGTTTGTCGCGAATCAATGAATTATCTTTGAAACCGTTGCTGAAGGTCATTTTTTCGAAACCGAAGAAACGCTGATCGTTGATTTCGGGATAGGTGTCTTCGAACATCTCGAAGTTTAAACGAAAGGCGAGCTTGCCGATCCCGCTCATCCAGGCCGATCTCAGTGAAGAGTTGCCCTTGTAGCGCATGCCGACGTGATACCAGGTAATTCCTTCGAAGGTCAGATTGACCGGAACGAATATTGGGTCTTCATCGCTGGGTGGCTGGCCCGGCCCGCCCGAGAGCTTTTCGTCAAGATCGTCGTAGGCCGCCTGGCAGTCTTCGGCCGCGATGACGATGTCTATGCGATGAACGACCGGGCTTTGATCGCTAAATAGCCTGTCGTAGTTGGGATCGATCTTGCCGTGAGTATCTTCCGTCCAGCCCTGCGGGCGCTGTAAGCCGCAGGAGCAAATACCAACTAAAAGCAAGCAGCTTGTTACGACTAATATCACCTGTATAGATTTTCGCATGATTTGCCTCTTGTTATTTACGAATAAGTCATTCTAGTTTATATCTCTTGCGCAACGGAATCCAGGGCCGGTCGGGTAGGAGATGAAGTACATGTCGGGGTAGTCCCCGTCCCGGTTGGATGTTCGCATTGTCACCGGGCCGGCTCCGTATGAGCCTCCCCGCAGCACACGGTAAGTGCAGGCGCCGTCCAGCCAGGCTGTGCCATCGGTAGGGCTGCCGATATAATCGTCATGCCAGCAATCATCGACCCACTCCCAAACATTGCCGACCATATCGAACAAACAATAATCGTTGCCCAGCTTTTCTGCGACCGGATGAGTTTGACTGCTCGAGTTACCGCCGTGCCAGGCTATCTCATCCAGGCAACTAGGGTCGTTGCCGCTGTAATAGGGGGTAAGGCTGCCGGCCCGGGCGGCATATTCCCACTCGGCCTCAGTCGGCAAACGCGCTGAGACGGCTTCACAGAACGCCTTGGCCTCATGCCATTTGACGGTTTCGACCGGGCAGTTGGCACAACTTGAGAAATTACTGGGATTGGTTCCAAGCTGGGCTTCATATTGAGCCTGAGTGATCGGTGTCTCGCTCATCTCGAAGGCCGGGACATTGACTGTATGAACAGGTTTCTCGCTGTCATTGCAGTTGCTGTCATCCGGCGAACAACCCATCTCGAAGTTGCCGGCCGGTAAGGCAATCCAGTGAATCTCGTTACCGTTCGGAGCCGAACATTGAGATTTATATGTGCAACCATCGGACCCGCCGTCACTGCTGCTCGATGTGCCGCCGCAACCAAGAACGACTAATTCAATAACCAGGCTTGAAGCTATCCATAAACTGGTTTTCATAGTCTCTCCCCGGCCGCTAGAAATCGGGCAGCCCCGGATAGTCGGGTGCATAACGAAGTGAACGGGCTATCTCGCCGGGGCCCTGGTATTCCCAGACAATTTCGCCTGACTGAGTCACCTCGAACAAGTATGCGCTGGTGGATTCGCTGATCAGGGTATTGCCGTTGGGTAAACGCTGGTTGCTGCCTAAGTGAGCGGAATAAAAATCGCTGCCGTCAAAATATCTCCAGGTCGGGCTTTGGGGCCCGAAGGCCGAGCCCGTACCCAGGATATAGTCGCCGTTTAGATCTCGTGGCGGAGTCAATTCGACTATTTCCGATTGACGTTGATGTTCACCATTGTTGTATACCAGGATATTGCCCTCACCCGGATAGCCTGCAGGAATCCAGGCAGCGCAGTGAATAACATCGAAGACGGTATCACCTGGGGCGCCGTAATTTACTGGACTGCCCCAGCGATAGAGAATGTCGCCGCCTTTTCCGGCCTGGCCGCCGGTGTGGCCGGCAGCCAAGGCGATACCGGCAGCCGGGTTGTCGTAGTCGGCGGTGCTATGGTCGATCACAAAAAACTCGTCGACGAAATGCGAACTGATAGCGATCTGGTCCAGTTCGGGGTTGTAGCTGACTCCGTTGATGTGCAGCCAGTCACCGCCCATTCCGGGCCCTCCCGAGTCGGCCCCTAGATTGACGTCGATTAGTTCAGGGTGCTTGGCAACCTCAGCATAATTTGCCTTACTGTCGTCGTAATCCTGAACCAGGTGATCGAAGACGTGCCATTCCCAGACAATCTCCTGACCGGGAGCCCGTGTCGGATCGACTTCGATCAAGTGATCAGGCCAGAACTCGGCATTCTTACTGCGCCCGGCGGCGACTGCTTCTGCTGCGCTTTTTACTTCCCAGGCAATCAGTAGAACATTGCCGTTGGGCATCGGCTCGATATCGTGATGAGTCAGGTAAGTTGCGCTATTGTACTCGAATTCCCAGACTACGTTTCCACTGGCGTCGATTTTTTGTAAGAGCCCGGCGGCTGCTCCGCCGCGCAACTGAATGTTCTGGGCTTCACCTGGGCGCATCAAGTAACCGTCTTCTAACAGGTAGACCGAATAGCCGCCCCTGGCCAGATTGGTCCAGCTATGCACCGTGTTGCCTTGCATGTCGATCAGGTAAGTATTTGTCTGCATCACCGGATTGAACAAAGTATAACCATCGAAAGCAGACGCTGCGCATTTGTCACCGTCGCAGGCGATACCTTCCCCACAGCAGTTTCCTCCGCAACTTTCGTATTGGCAGCTACACTCGCCCTCCGAACTGCAGGTTTCGAATGCTGCGCAACTACCGCAGTTGGCGGTCGAGCCGCATTGGTTGTCCCAACTGTCGCCGCAGAGCTTGTCCAGCTCCTGGCAGGTTAGGGGAGTACAACAAGAACCGCTGAAACATTCCTGGCCTGCCGCGCAGCACAGGCCATCGCATTCGACGTAGTCACAACCGGCATCGGGTGTTGTGCTGCTGCAGCCGAAACCGATCATTAAAAGGACCATGATTGTAATAAACAAAGGCATATTCTTCATTGGGCCTCCAAATTGGCTTGAAGTGTTGTTGGTATTGACCCTTTCCGATTGAAATAGTTGCGGATTTTTGCGCTTTTACTATATGACCCTCGAACCGGCCAGGCGGTATACAAATGGTGGATAAGACGGTAGACTGCCTTTCATCGAGGAGGGATCTTGACGTGGAAACCGTCAACTGGGCAATATGCGTTCAGTTTCTCGAGTATAGTTGTCCGGAACCTCGGTGGTGATCGGAACCTGATTGTGACGATGGTGACTGGAGGGACAGTGTTTCGAAGGCTCCTCACTTTGACCATGGCGCTGGGGATCTGCGCAGGCTGCAAAGACTCGCAGAGCACTGACCCTGAGCCGAGCTGCGAGCCTGGGTCTGTCGAGCCCGCGGAGCTTGTTGTGGGAGCGACAACTTACCCCACGACCGCGCTGGCCTCCGACGTGCTCCGCTCGGACATCTCCACCCAGGGGCTCGGCTACCCCGACGATTATGGTCCCCGGCTGGATGCCACGCTGCAGCGCCACCGCGTGGGCGAGATGCTCATCCAAGTGGGATTCGTGCTTCGCGACCTGGTCCGGGAGCCGTCGGGTTCGTACCAAACGCAGATAGCGAACCGGTTCAACCCCTATATGACCTACATCGACGCGACGATCGCCGCCGGCGGTCGAGTGAGGCTGCAGCTACACTGCTCCACGCCACCGTGGCTGGCCTCCTATCCTTATCCACACAGCGTGCTCAGCGGGCTCGACGAGCCCTCGGACGAGCCCGTTTCGGCCTGCTCGGCGCCGGTGAATCTCGTCGAGTGGAGGGCGATCATCCGCGACGTGGGTGAGCACTTCGGCTCCCAGGCCGGTCAGATCTCCTTCTCCATCGGCAGTGAGCCCGAGAACTACTTCGCCGGCGGGCTCGACGAGCTTCTGGACTGGTACACGGCCACGGCTCAAGGCATCCTCGATTCGACGCAGGGATCGGCCTACAGGCTGGGCGGGCTCACCATGGGCAGGCACAAGCACGCGAGTCTTTCCAAGACCGCACCGACGCTGCAACAGGACACGGTCACCTTCACCAGCGTGGAGTACGACGAGTCCATCACCAAGACCTGGATTGAGCACTCCGCCGTGATGGGTCTCCCCCTGGACATGGTGACACTGCACCATTTTGGAGGCAGCCCCGTCCCCGCTGTGGGTACGAATTGGCGTCACACCCGCCGGGACATCTCCACCTGGCTGGAGGCGAACGGCTACCAGCCGGAGCAGGTGGAGGTCCTGATCGAGGACTG
>JAFDKH010000410.1 GCA_019307065.1 Deltaproteobacteria bacterium | reverse complement strand
CGGATAGCGTGATGCGATTCGTCCCGTGGGTGGCAAACTTATTGGCGGTTCTGTATGTCGGCCTTATTCTGAGCGCGCACTGGGAACCGATCGGGCCCGAACGCGGCCTTATGAAGAACTTCATTTTTGTAGCCGGGCTGGTCGCAGGGCTCTTGGCATTTTTCAGGGTATTCCAGCACTTCTATCCGTCCATTCTGCGATGGTGCTTGAGGCACAAACTGTTGTTTTTGTCAATCCCATGTTTTCTCCTGTTGTTGGGAGGATCGATATGGCTGGGTTTTGGCACTATTTTCTCAGGTCTCCCCGGCGCAGCCGGCAAAGTGGGCATTGAGCCACAAAAGGTCAAGGACACCGCCTTCTGGATCAAGGGCACTGAGACATTCCCGGGCCTGGGCAAAGAGTTCATGCCGCCGCTGGATGAAGGCTCATTCCTGCTTATGCCCACCACAATGGTCCATGCATCTATCGGAGAGGCGATGGATGTGCTGAGCAAGCAGGATATGGCTCTTCGCAGCATCCCAGAAGTGGACTCCGTTGTCGGCAAGATAGGCCGGGCCGAGACTCCTCTCGATCCCGCTCCGATATCGATGATTGAGACGGTCATCAATTACAAGCCCGAGTACATAACCGACAAGAACGGCCACCGCGTCAAGTTCCGCTACGACAAAAAGGCAGGAGATTTTGTTCGCGACAATGGCCAACTTATTCCAGATGCCGATGGCCGGCCATATCGGCAGTGGGGAGAAAAAATTGAGAACCCCGATGACATCTGGGCCAAGATACTCAAGGTAACTGAAATCCAGGGGACAACTTCCGCCCCGAAGCTTCAGCCCATCGCGGCCCGTATCGTCATGCTTCAAAGCGGCATGAGGGCGCCTATGGGTGTCAAGATCAAAGGGCCCAGCTTGGAAGTGATAGAGAAGGTGGGCCTTGAAATCGAGCGATTCCTCAAAGAAGTCCCCAGTGTCGAGCCTGCCGCGGTTTTTGCCGACCGCATCGTCGGAAAGCCTTATCTTGAAATCGTGCCTGACAGGAAGGCTTTAGCCCGATACGGGGTCCGTATGCGTGCCTTTCAGGATGTGGTGGAAATCGCCATCGGCGGCCGAAAGATCATGACTACCGTCGAGGGACGCGAGCGTTTCCCCGTACGCGTGCGCTACCAGCGGGAACTGCGAGATAGCATCGAGGCGATGAAAAAGATCTTGGTGCCGGCTTCGGATGGAGCGCAAATACCTCTGATCGAACTGGCTGAAATACGGTTCATCCGCGGCCCGCAGGTCATCAAGAGCGAAGATACCTTTCTGACAGGCTATGTGCTTTTCGATATGAAAGCCGGAAATGCTGAAGTGGATGTCGTGGAAGAATGCCAGCACTACCTGCGGGAGAAGATAGACCAGGGCATGTTTGTTCTGCCCCCGGGCGTCAGCTATGTCTTTGCGGGCAACTATGAAAACCAGATAAGGTCCCAGAAGACCCTCGCCGTGGTTCTGCCGGTTGCGCTGTTTGTTATTTTCCTGATACTGTATTTTCAGTTTAAGTCGGTTGTTACGACATCACTCGTTTTCAGCGGAATCCTGGTCGCATGGTCCGGCGGCTTCCTCATGCTTTGGTTCTATGCACAGCCCTGGTTCCTCGACTTTGACGTCTTTGGCTTGAATATGCGGGATCTATTCCAAATCCATCCGATCAATCTCAGCGTGGCAGTATGGGTAGGCTTCCTTGCCTTATTCGGGATAGCATCCGACGATGGGGTGGTAATGGGAACGTATCTGGAGCAATCGTTCAGGAGCCACAAGCACGGCACAAAAGAAGAGATTCGCGAAGCCACCGTCCTGGCGGGCAAGCGACGTGTCCGGGCCTGCCTTATGACAACGGCCACAACGATACTGGCCCTGCTTCCTGTTCTGACCTCCACAGGCCGGGGTTCCGACGTGATGGTCCCGATGGCCATACCTTCATTTGGTGGAATGACAATCGAAATCCTTACGATGCTCGTAGTGCCGGTGCTCTATTGTATGATCCAGGAGTTCAAGCTGAAACTGCGTTCATGACGTACACATCTTACCTCTCGCAGATCGTAATGTTCGTCGAACAGGACAGTTACAGGCAGGTCGTGATTCGCATAGAGAACAGCGAATTTCTGCGACATTTTGTGGGGCTTGGCATCAAGACCATGATGGACTTCAGTCTTCTGGACAAAGCCTTTTGTGTTCTTATTCCCGTTCTTCAGGCAGAAGCCGGCTAAGCAGTTCCGTCAGATACTCGTACGAGATCTCACCTACAGCACAATACGAGTAATCGCCGATTCGCACAGAGACCATATCACATTTGGCGAACGTGCTCTTCCAATAAGTGTGCGGCCCCTTTTTGAATTTACCCTCCGCCATGCCGAGCGACTCGGGTTTGTCCGTAACAACTACGACGCTCATAACCCCCTCGGGTGTGGCGACTACATAGCTGCCGACCACTTGGTCGCGAAAATGCCTGACGCAGCAGCCCCTCAGAGCCATTCCGTGCCCAAGTTCGGGTAAGCGCGGATTGAAACCGAGCTTGGTCTTCAAATACCCGGCGAGCTTCTCAGGCTCTGCTTCGCTGAAGAATTCGTGATCCGGTGACATATTATGATTGTGAATCTTCAC
>JAFDKH010000409.1 GCA_019307065.1 Deltaproteobacteria bacterium | reverse complement strand
AATATCCTTTCGCTCATTTCCGTCCCCTATCCCCTCTATCCCAGGGCAATACATGACTACACCTCCTTAAGACTTGTCAGATTTTCGTGTCAGAACAATCATCCCATTGTGAATAGTCTTCCTCTCAGGCGTCTCTTGGTTTAAGGATGGGCAAAGGTTCCCACGTGACGAAAGGGGTTATCCGGCGCTTGAACCGGCCCAGATCATCGTAGTACATGACGTCGTACACGTCTGCATCTTGGCCGAAATGCTGGTTGGCCCTATGCAAAGAGGCGTAAGACGAAATAATTCCGATGTTGTCCTGAGCCAGAAGCCGTTTGCGAACGCCCTCCGGATTTGCGATGGAAATGGGAAGCTTGGCCTCGTGGATCGCCAGGAACATGCGCATAGTCTCCACCATTCTGCCGATTGATTCGCCTCGCAGCTCAACCTTGAAACCCTCTTGTCGATACGAAGACGGCCGCGAAACAGTGAGGTCTATGTGCGTTGTGTTGCCCCCTCGCTTAATTTCCCACGGGTGGCCACCGCCTCCTCTTTGGGGATGTGTGCCATCGATCCAATTGGCAAACTCCTGCTCGGAGGTTGGATCTATGTCCAGAAGCCCTTCGTGCCGGCCGTCGGCATATCGGCTATACATCTCTCGCCCAGACAAAGATTCGTCTACTTTCTCCTCTTTGCGCTTCCCAGCTATATAGGCAATCCTGCAATACTGGAAGTAGTCAGCCGCTGTCATGGATGAGACTTCCGTGTTCTCCGCTTTGAAGAAAAAGCCATCTTCGACCAGACGCACAAGCTTCGAGGTCCTGTCCTTGCCAAATTCCTCGTCCAGCCGGTAAACATCAGGAAGAGAGGCACATATGAGAGCATTGGGGGCGAAACCGTATCTGTGACGCAACGGGTACTCGGCTTGAATTCGTTTATTGGCCTTTATCCAGTCTCTCCAGACGATTTTCAGCCATTTGCGCGCGGATGTGATTAGTGGATCCCACTCCTGGGCCAGTTGACTATGATTTTCAACGCAGCAAGAAGATGCTCCCATGGCGTCCATTGCTCGCACGCCCTTTTTCGGGTCGACCTCCAGGCCGCTACCACCGCCGCCGACATGAGTGATGTAGAAGGTGTGCTTGTACTTGTTGACATGCAGGTAATTCCACTTTTTTTCCTTGTCTGGAAACAAGATATTCCAAACGTGGTCCAAAACGGACAACTCGTAGGAGAAATCACCCAACTCCTTCACGAAAGCGACAGTTGATGCTGTCAATTCCATTGCTCTTCAGTCCCACATGTTTTGTAGTTGCCTATTTCTGCCTGAACTGAGCGGCGGGCACATACACTTTCCAAAGACGCTACTACTTTTACCCGTCCGCTCCAGTGATTGGTTCGGCGAAGCCTTTGAGCATCCTGGTTTGTTCATCGTGGGCCTACTTGCGCTTCCTTTTCCGACGAGAGCGCTTCTGCTTCTTCCGAGACCTCGCTCGGCTCCTGTCCCCCTCTGGATGCCGTTGCAGGTTCGCAAACTGAACTAGCGGGATGGGATTGCCGTCCTCACCAAGCGGAACACCTGACTTTTCCTCTGGTATCGCGCTCAAGTCCACCAGGCCGAGTACGGTGAACTGCCCGTGGCCTTCGCGACCAAGGCCGAATATCGCAAACTTGGTGAAGACTTCGTAGTCGAGTACAACTATGGGGCACTCTGCGCAGAAATACCCAGCATCATTCCCCACGACGAAGGGCTGGATATCTCCATCTTCGCGTATGGCCATAACGTATGTGTGGTGCTCGCTCTCAAGCTTGGCCCCACACTCAGGGCAATCCGACTTGCCTCCGACGTCCTTGGACCAAAACATCTTTCTGGGAATGCTTGCCGAAAATTTCTTCATCGCATCATAACGCCGAACGCCTCACATCAGCGACAGGCAGCCGCATAGCGAAGCGGCGCGGTTTACTGTTCGCTGGATGTGATTGTTCAAGTAAGCCGCCTCGCGGCAGATTATTCTTCTCCCTGATTTAAAACCCTTTACCCTATACACCTTTTTTTATCTGCATATCACCACTCTGTCTTTTTTCTTATACCTTTTCTGAACCGCTTCGTACAGCGGGAATTTTAAATCCACAGGAAAGGAGAAACATCATGATGACAGATTGGTATGAAAGAACCATCAAGGCCCTACAACTAAATGGCAAGGGAGAACGTCCCTCAAATCCCAAGCTAACTCCGTCAAATCCCAGAATGACAGCCTAAGAGCCTCAAGGGAATTAGTGCCTGTACCGATATTAAAAAGATGGACCAAGATGAAATAGGCGACGAACAAACCCATCCCCGTCGGTGTCATCCTGAAAGATGTTCCTCCGCTCGATAGCTTACGCGCAATGATAAAACCGATAACCAGAATTCCCATTTCCTCAATCATCCTTGATGAAGATATTTATCCGAGGAAGGGGATCGATCACAGGCGTGTCGGCATATTCGCCGAAAACATCAGAGACGGCTTCAAATTTGAGCCCATTGAAGTGGAGCCCGACCCTGACAAGCCCGGCAGATACCGCCTATTAGATGGGGCTCACAGATGGAGCGCCTACAAGTCAACCGGGGTAGCAGAGGCCGAAGCAGTCATAAAGAACCTGGATGGGAATGATCCG
>JAFDKH010000408.1 GCA_019307065.1 Deltaproteobacteria bacterium | reverse complement strand
TGAGGCTGGCATTGATTTCTTTGGCGCTGTCCTTGAAGACTCCCTTGACCTGCCTGACGAGCTTCTTGCTGGCCCGGGCGAGCTTTTTGACCTGCGCCTTGGTCAGCGGGACATTTCTAATTAGCTTCCTGGTCGCTTGATACTGCCAGGTGTTGTACTTGTTTTCGTTCATGGCTTGCACGACCACGTCGATTACCGGATCGAGGTTGGCCAGGCAGGCATCACGTAAATTCGCCATAGTGTCAAGCGCCGGCGCCCAGCTGTCGCCGGAGGTGGCGACCTTTGCTAAGGCTGCGCAAACTTCGGGCTTGCGGTCGCTCAATAGGCCGACCACCTCGATCGCACGGGCCTTGAGGCTGCCTGCCTTGCTAAGCATCTCGAGGGCGACGTCGCCGGCCGCCTTCGAGGGCGGCTTGGTTGCCTGCAGGAGATACTGCGGGAACATTGAATCGAGCAGGCAGGCGGCTACCCGGTTGTCTTGCGGTTCTGCGGCCAGCTTGCGGACCAGTGCGATAACGCGTTCCTCAACGCCGGATTCACGCGCGTTGCCGCTGGAAAACGCGCAGGCAATCGCGACCCGGATGGTGGGCTCCTTTTCGGCCTCGAATGCGTCGAGCCCCGCCGCCAGGTGGGGGATGCGGGTCCTATCGTTGAAGCCATTCATGCAGGTTGCCGCCAGCCCGCGTGTACTCGGCTTGGGATCTCGCAAGGCACTTACGCAGCTCGCGGCCAGCTTGTCATCGGACTGGTTCTGAAAAGCTAGTTTTTTAATCTTTTTAGCGGCTTCGCACGACGTAAAGCCCGATTCGTTCCAGCTGCAATCTTTGCCGGCGGTAAACAGCTCGGCGATGCGCGGATCTCGCGGGACCACGGCGACCTTTGGCGCGGGGTCGGCGCTGCGCACTTTTGGCGGTTTTATCTTCTGCTTGTCTTGGCTCTTGTCTTGGCTGCAGCCGACGGTGAAGATCAATAGAGCAAGACAGGCAAGGCTCATCAATGTGTTTAGTGTTTTTAACATAGTTGTTTGTATTAGAGATCTTTCCTGATTGTCAAATCAGTGAAAAAACCGGGGACGGAGGTCCAAGTCCGGGGTAAATCCGGGGACGGAGGTCGGCCTTCGAGATATTCGCGCGGCATTTCGCGGAAAAGCTCAAGATGGCAAAACGGACAGGCATATTGAGATAAAAGGCGTGATAACAGTGACTTGTGCCAAGCATCCAGGCCTGCTGGCCCAGCGTTTCGCGATTCTCGCGTCGCGAAACACGGGGTACGGTCTGGTGGCAGCTCTAGCTGACCCGACGGAATCAAGGCCGGGTCATTCGTTTTTGCTTTCAATCCAGGCGTGCTATATTCCAGCCCTAATGAAGGCATTCGGGACGATATTTTTGGTCTGGATACTGATGCCCTGGCAGTCGGCCACGGCGGCCGACAAATACCCTTCCGATCAGCGTCTGGTGATCGGCCGTTTGCCGTGCACTCACCCAACCAATTCGCGTGATCACGGTATCAGACAGCTGGCCTGGGACCTGGTCAAGCGAACCAGCGTTGAAGCCGAGATGGATCCGGTCGAAGTGGATCTCGCCAGCCAGGAACTCTTTAGGACTCCCTTTCTGGTTTGGTCCTGCGAGGGGCCGGTGGCCGCCCTTGATGAAAAAGCCTACGCCAATCTGCGAAGGTTTTTGACCCTGGGCGGGTTTTTGTTGATCGATGATCCCAGCGCCTCACCGGGCGGGACTTTCGATCTGAGCGTTCGGCTGGCCCTGGAAAAACTGCTGCCGGGTAAAAAACTCAAAGAGATCCAGGGCGCTCACGTTTTGTTCAAAACTTTCTTTCTGATAACGCAGCCGGCTGGCCGTTTGCTGTCGGCCAGCATAAAGGGCATCTCAATTGGAGAGCGCCTGGCAGTCATCTACTCGGCCAACGATCTGCTCGGAGCGCTGAGTAAAGATCTTTATGGCAACTGGGAACACGTCTGCGAGCCGGGCGGCGAACAACAGCGCGAGATTTCGTTCAGGCTTTCGATCAATATTGTCTTTTATGCGATTTGTTTGGACTACAAGAACGACAGTGTTCACCTGCCGTTCATTCTCAGGCGCCGGAGATTATAGGCGTGCCGGTCAGCGATAACATCCTGGTTTTCGCTTGGGGCGGCTTTTGGCATATCGCCGGCCTGACTGTTGCGGTTGTCTTGGCCTGGTTTCTTTCCTGGCTGGGTCTACGCGGAAGTGTTTCTTCAGTACGCCGGATTACTATTTTATCGCTACGGGCCATCTGCCTTGTGTCGATTGCCTTTTTGCTGTTGGGGCCCTCTTTGGAGCAGCGCAAGCTCACGCCTTTAAAGAGCCGTATAGCTTTTATAGTGGATGGAACTCAGAGTATGAAGGTCGACGATGCCGGTCAGAGCCGGCTCGCACGGGTGGCCGAGTTTCTCGATAGCCAAAAGACAGAGTTTTCCAAGTTGCAGGTTGATTACGAATTAGAAGCGTATACTTTTGATTCGAGGTTGACCCCCTGTGATCCTGCACAACTGACCAAGTCTGCCGATGGCGATAGGACCGATATAACGACAGCTCTCTCAACCCTGGCCAGTCGCGGATCGGGAAGCTACAAAACCGCCGGCAACGACCTGGCAGCGGTCGTGTTGATTAGCGA
>JAFDKH010000407.1 GCA_019307065.1 Deltaproteobacteria bacterium | reverse complement strand
GTCCCGAACTTGTCGATCCCCAGGGTTTGGATCAGCAGGTCGCCGAGCTGGAGATCTCGCTAATAAGAGGTGCCCTTCAGCGAGCCAAGGGAAACCAGAGCGCGGCAGCCAGAGAACTCGGTCTGACCGAACGCGCAATTCGATATAAGATGAAAAAGTATGGAATCTGACGGATCGACAGAAACGTCGTACTAAATTCGACAAAAAGGTCGAAGTCGACGATAATTTTCGGGTGGGCAGGCTGGCCCTGAGCTGTAAGATATTGATTTGTTTGATTAAGGAATATCAATTGATTTTGGCACGCATCATGCTTTGTCTCTTGCTGACAGCACGTTAACGAAACTAACTACTAGATTCACAGGAACCAAGGAGACGAAGATGAAAACCAAATTGTTTTTTGGAATTATTATCGGTGCCTTTCTGATGGCATCTCTTGCTGTAGCCAGCGAGCCGGCAAATGACGGTGACCAGCTGAAAGTCAAGAAGCAAGAAAAGCTCCAAAAACAAGAGAAAAAACAGATCAAGAGCCAGGATCAACTCAAGGCCCAGGAGCAAAAGCGTAACCGGCACCGGCACCGCAATAGAAATCAGTCAGGCAATCAAACCGGTAGTTCCAATGAGTCTGGTGATAGTCCGTCCTCGGGTACCGCAATTGATCCGAACGATGACACTCAGTTTGTCGATAACAATGGAGACGGCATCAATGATCAGGTGCAAGAGTCCAAAGGCAAGCAAGGCGAGCGCAAAATGAAACGCGGTCAGCATCGCAACCGGCATCGCGGCGCGCTGGGTTCCGGCCAGCAAAAAGGGTTGACCGGCCAGGGCATTGGAGGCAAGGGATTCGGTAAAGGCTTTGTGGATATTAACAATAACGGGATCTGCGACAAATTCGAGGGGAAAAAGTAAATAAATAGAGAATATTTACAAGATTGGATGGCGGGAGGGGATGCCCTCCCGCCGCTTATGTCATGAAAAAGATTCATATAATTCTTTCGGTCTTATGTTTTTGGTTGGTTGGCGGATTTGGTTTGCCCGCCCGGGCCGATGAATCTTCCTCGCCGAATACTCCTGAAAAAAAAGCTAAAGAGCAAGCCGAAAAGAAAGAAGAGAAGGCCGAGAAGAAAGAAGAGAAAGCTGAAAAGAAAGAAGAGAAAGCCCAGAAGAAAGAAGAGAAGACAAAGAATAAAGAAGGTAAGACAGAAAACCAGCAGGCCGCCAAAACTCCCTTTGTCGATCGTAACGGCGATGGCATTCAAGATGGTCAAGAACATCGTTTCAGGGGCAGACACCGGGGCAGGCACAAGCAAGCCGGTTCAAAAAAGCAAGGCAGCCAGGGAAAACGCCAAATGGAAATTCTTAGAGCCAGAAGTCAGCCGGGAAGCCGCTAGCTGTCTTGTTCGGAAATATATCTGGTTCCAGGATTGATATTGGAACAAATATGATCAAAGAAAACTCTCGCACGAAGCAAATCTCCTACATGTTTCTGGCCGTTGCAGCTTTATTGCCGGCGGCAGACATTGCTGCAACCGAATTGGTTGCGGAAGTCAATATCCAGACTCAGGCCAACAGCAACATTTTTCTGGATAACACCTCGGAATTTGATTGGATATTGAGGCCCTCGATTGAAATGGGGCTTGATTTCGGGAGTTACTATTCGGTGGGCTATCGAGGCCTGCTCAGCGCCTATACCGATCATAAAGAACTGCTTGCCCACTGGCACGAGCTTTACTTTTTTATTAACCCGGCCTGGGGCGACAACGGAGAAAATGAGCTGGTTGTCGAGCTGTCACTGGAAACACTTCGCAACCAAGCTGATTACGCTGCGCTGAACCTGATTCAGCCGACTGTTCTGGCCAAGCTGGTGATCGAGCCCAAATCGTGGTTTCGATATCAACTGTCTGTAAAGTCGAACTTGCGCTTGTTCTATGACGACGACAAGCAATCAGATTCGATAGATGCCTGGGTGAGTGGGGCGGCAACGTTTACTCTGCCTTCGCGGACGACAATATCGCCCCGGATAGCCTATGGCTATCGACATTACCTGCGCGGAGGAGCCCAACAAATCATGGACAAACGCGACCAGCAGCTTGAATTTGGGCTGCACTTGAGTCAGGCGATTTGGGCCAGGGCCGGTTTGCAATTCGATTATACTTATTTGCTGGCATTCGATGATAGCGGGATCATCAGCCGCTATTTTAACCAACCTCAGACTGAAGCTCAGTTCGCTTACCTGGGTCAGGAGTTTCTTTACTCGGGTCACCGGGCTGAAATAGGCCTCAAGCAGCTCTTTGGTAAATCGGTGACCGGCGGTGTGAGTGTTGGCTTCGAAAAAGTCGTTTACGCCGGCTGGCTTTCCGGCCATGAGACCGACGAAGATCGCGCTGACACAAGGTATGTTCCGAGAGCTTACCTGAGTTTTTCCTGGTGGGCTGGAGACGACCAGGTTGCTTGTGTTCCGGATATCAACTTGAGTGTCGAGTACCGTTTTGTACGCCAGGTTTCTAACAGTGATATTTACGATACCTCGGCTCATATCGTAGGACTTGCGCTGCTTGGTTTGTGGTAGATACAGGCTTTTGTACTTGTAACCAATCGAGAGGAGGAGTCATGAATATGCCTAAAGGGATTTACATACTTTTTTCTCTGAGTATTTGCCTCGT
>JAFDKH010000406.1 GCA_019307065.1 Deltaproteobacteria bacterium | reverse complement strand
GTAAAAGCGGGGACAGGGTACCAATTAACGCCATGAAATAAAAAGAGAACAACAAAAAAGGGACCTCATTTACACAAGAGCCCTTCAAAGTGCCGAGGAAAGGATTCGAACCTTCACGATCTTGCGAACACTAGACCCTGAATCTAGCGCGTCTGCCAGTTCCGCCACCTCGGCATAATACTCATGACAAAGAACGACAACGAAAAGTGAATCTAAATCTCTAACCCGGTTCAAGTCAAGGGGTTTCAACCCATTCATATGTTCTTGTCTTTGTAAGAATCTGGTTCTACGATTGGCGGGTGCCGAAAAGACCGCATAGTATTATTGCGATTTTGAGCGTCCTGGCTTGTTGCTCATTTGCCAGGGCCGAAGACGACCCGCGTATCAGCGATGCTTTACGCTCCGGCATGCGCTACATGATCGAGTCTGCCTCCGTCCCCGAAAATTTCGAAGAATATGCCAGTGATTACCTGTTTTTCTTCGCCGATGTGGCCCGGTTGCCCGACCCCTGGATTCAAGAACGGGCCCAGGTTGTCGGGCTGCGGCTTGGCTTCGTCTACATGGAAGAATACTTCGAGCTGGAAGATGCCGACGAGGTCGTCGATGCCGCTTCGGCTTTGTATGCTTTAGAGTGCCTGGGTATGGATGTTGAAGCCGCGCGCGTGGTGCTGCAAGCGGCGGCTGATAAGTTTCCGGTCGAAGATTATCTCGGCTTCGATCCGAGCGACGGCCAGGCCCCCAACCTGGATCACTTGATAGATTTACTGATTAGTTTTCACTTCACTGACCGGCTGGGGATCGATCTGGGCGTCAGCTATGCCGAAGCATTGATGTATATTCCTTCAGTTGCCTACGAACATTACAGCGAAATCGGCGGCGATAACTACGTCGACCAGAACAACCTGGTGACTCACTTGATTTACACCTGGTCGGGTTACGCCTCCTGGCTGCTCGAAGTCGAACTGATGCCGCGCGAGCTCGATTACATTCGCGCCCATATTCAAGGCGCCCTGATGTGGGCCGACCCGGAGACTTTGTCGGAGTATGTCGACAGTCTGCAGCTGATGGGCTTCGGCCGCGAAGATCCGGACGTGGCTGCCGGAATCGAAGTGCTCTTGGCAACTCAGAAACCGGATGGGCGCTGGGAACCGGATGAAGTCGAAGACGAATACGATCGCTATCACTCAACCTGGTGCGCCATGGATGCCTTACGCGAATATAAAATCGGAGGCCAGCTTGGTCCGCGCGATATTCTGGTCAAGCGGCTTTTGAAGATCTGGGCCGACCAGTATCGCGATGGTTTAGTTTTCGACCCGGCCTTGGAAATTCGAGAAGATCAGTAGAGGATATTTTCCTACAGACACAAAGTCACGGCCAGGTTGTTGACGTCGACCGTTATCTGGCAGCGCATCGGGGCCGGACAGTCGGCGTCAGTGCAGCACAAGTCCGAACAGATCCCGCCGATACACAAGTTGCTCTTGCACTGGCCGTCTTGGGTGCAGCCCGAGCCGGCCAGTGCGGTCCCGGACCATCCGGCCGTGAAACAAGCCTTGGCGAAACCGGGCGCGTAGGGGTCGTTGCTTTGCAGCCGGCCGCAGGCCCAGCCGGAAGGACAGTCGGCCGATGAACAGCAGCCGCTCGAGCAAAAACCCGAATAACCGTCGTCGCTCAGACAGACATTGAAGGCACAGTAGTAGTCGCCCTCACAGTAGGTACCGATTGTGCCCAGACCGGGGTTTACGAAACAATAGGCGCGCATGATGCCGGTTTCATAGTTGACCCGGCAAATCGATCCGTAACCGCAATCGGCGTCGGTCATGCAATCTGTGGTGCAGATGTTCTGGTTCTGATTGCAAATCATCGAATGGCAGTACGGGTTGTAGACCGGCTGACCGGAACAATAGGCGCCGTACTCGCCAGACCCTACGTCAATCGACATTCCCAATACTTGGGTAAGCAATGATTCAGAAACGCAGAACCAAGCACTGGTGACTTCAACGCAAGACCAGTTGGGCGGGCAGCCCGTCGAAGAACGACAGGGGCTCAGACAGACCGAGGGAGTCGTTATTGATACGCAATTGGCGCTTTGACAATCGGCATTGGTTTCACAGATCGATCCGTCAGGCACCTGGCCCTGGTTGACGACACATTCACCGTTGTCGCAGCGATAGCCCGATGGGCAGTCGTTGTCGTTTTGACAGCCGCTCGGCGGCAGGCAGGCGCCCGAGTCGGTTTCACAGGTGGTCCCTTCGGGACAATCGGCGTCGCTGCGGCAGCCGGTTCGGCAGTCGCCGCTTTGGGTGTCGCACCACGAGCCCGGAGTGCAATCCGCGTCGCTGGCACAGTCGGTCGAACTGGTGCGGCAGACTCCGGTCGAGCGATCGCAGTACTCTGATGCGCTACAGTCCTGATCTCCCAGACACCATCCCCCGTGCCGGCAAATACCCGCCAGCGTGTCGCAACGCTGTCCGGCCATGCAATCGGCGTCGGACTCGCATTTCAGGCCGGCCGCCCCGCAGGTAAAAGAGGCCAGATCACAGACTTGTTCGGGCGGGCAGTCGGCGTCGGCCTGGCATTCAGATGCCACACAAGTTTTTTCGATCATGTCGCAGTGCTGCCCGGGGCGGCAATCGTCGTTGCTCGAACAGCTGGTTTGGCTGGG
>JAFDKH010000405.1 GCA_019307065.1 Deltaproteobacteria bacterium | reverse complement strand
CCGCTGATCTTCAGTATCGTGATCAGCATGCTGCCCATCTTCGGCACGTGTGGGCAGGAATTCTTCTATCACCTGCACCGGTGGAGCGCACTGGCGATTTTTATTACCGGAGTTTTGATGATCTATCTAACTTTCGCTTCCAGGCCGTGCTCCTGCAAAACTTGAAACCTTGAACATGGAACTTTGAACTTATTCGCATCCGGCACGTGACCGGGTGGTAAACCAAACGGGGTGTTGCGTTAAGGAGAACAAATCATGGTAAAGGCTGTCGCAATGTTAAGTGTGTTTGGCCTGGGTATGTGTTTTGCGCTTTTGGGGTCACTGAGCGTAAAGCTGATGCCGCGGCTCAAAATCGATCAGGGAAAATTTGGCTCACTGATTTCCGGGTTCATGTTTTCCTGTCTGGTCGCGTCCCTGATCATCGGTGTTGCCATCGATAAAATCGGCTACCAGCCGATCGCCGTTATCGGTTTTATCTTGGTGGCCATCTGTATCTTCATTTTGGCACGCGGTCAAACTTATAATTCCGTTTTGCTTCCCTGTATTCTCCTGGGCTTCGGCGCTATGGCGCTCAACACCGCCGGAAACGTACTGGGCCCCCAGGTGCTGTATGAAGGAAATCCTGCCGCCGCGAGTAACTTGCTGAATGTATTTTTCGGCCTGGGATTGTTCCTGACTCCTATGATAGTCAGTTTCCTGTTTCGCAAAACTTCCTACGAAAATTCAGTTTCCGTGTTGGCGGCAATCGCCCTGGCGCCAGTGGTTCTCGCGCTGCTGGCCAAATATCCCGAAACTCCGGCCGGATTTGAGATCGGCGATGCCTTTGGCTTATTGGCGGAACCGGCTGTGTTGGTCGCGGCATTTGTGCTTTTCTGTTACATAGCCTTGGAAGTCTCGTTCTGTAATTGGCTGCCTTCCTTCGGCAAAGAAGTCATCAAGACCGAAACCCCGGATATGGAAGACGGCGCCGCCGATGCCTCGGCCCAACGCCTGCTTTCCTTGTTCGCGATTGCCATGATGGCCGGTCGTTTGGGTGCCAGCCAAATTGAAGCGATAACGAAATACGGTTCTTATGTCATCGCCGGTGCGGCTGTCGTCGCTGGGGTAGCCATTGTTCTCATGATGCAGACGAAGAACCGGTCCATGGCACAGATTCTGGCAGTATTGTCCGGTCTGGCGTTTGCGCCCTGCTTCCCGACAACAATAGGCGTAACCTTCAGTAAGTTTGATTCTTCCATCTACGGAAGTATTTTTGGAATCATCTTTGCTGTTGGCCTGGCCGGCGCTGTCATTATTCCCAAAGCGATAGGGAACCTGGCCAAAGGATCTTCCATTCAGAAGAGCTTGAAACTCCTTCTGCCGGCTTGTGCCCTGTTGCTGGTTCTGGCGCTGGTCCTGGGACCGCTCGATGCCAGAAGTGATGATGTAAAGCCCAAGCCCGAGGTAAAGAAAGTAATCGACGACGCCAAAGATCAAGGAAAGGACGCCGCAGGCCAACTTGAGAACGAAGGCGAAACGCTCAAGAACGAAGGCGAAAAAACGCTGGATGATCTGAAAAAAGAAGGCGAAAAAGCCAAAGAGGAACTGGAAAAAAACCTGCCTAAACCGGGTAATACCTAACGTCTAAAATGTAGGTAGTACATAGCTCCTGGCTAGGCATCGCTGCTGGTGAAATAGGATGTTCACGGCGCAGGGACTCGATCATTCGGGTCCCTGCGCCCTTGCGCAAAAAACGAATAGATAAACGTTGTACTAGTAGGTGAGGGATTGAAAACTCTCGATCGGGAGGAAGACAACCATGCGTAGATTGATCTGGATCAGCAACGCTACTATTTTGGCGGTGATCGGCTTGAATATGGTCCTGCCGCTCTGTGAGGATAAGGCCGAAGGGGCTGTCATCGACCAGGTTGAACTCCAGTCGGCGTTCAAAACCGTCCGGACCTATAAATTTGGCCAGAGCCGTCTGGATCTGACCAGGATCGAAGGTTATGTCCGCGATTCCTACGGCCGGCCCGCCAATCGCCAAAAACTCGAGGCGGAATTCGTCGGTGTCTTGAAATCCCCCTCCGCTACCTCCGACGGCAAACGCTGGGTCTGTCGGCAACTCAGTTTGATCGGGACTGCTGCCTCCACTTCGACGCTGGGCCAACTGCTGCTCGATAAAGAACTCTCTGACATGGCCCGCTATGCCCTCGAACGGATCGACGCACCCGAAGCGACCGCGCAGTTGCGCTTGGGTCTGAAAAAGACCTCCGGTACCATGAAAGTCGGTATTATCAACTCACTTGGCCAGCGCCGTGATCCGTTGTCGAAACCAGCCATGATCAAACTGCTAGGTGATTCCGACCTGGAAGTCGCCATGGCCGCGGCTCGTGCGCTCGGTAACATCGGCGGCGCCGATGCCGCCCAGGCACTCGCCCAGGCAAGAGCCAAAGCCGCCGGCCGACTGCAGCACACCATTGTCGATGCTTACCTATCCTGTGCCGAACTAGCCCTTGACGCCGGACGAAAAGCCGAAGCGTTAGCCATCTATCAGAAACTCTATACCCCCGGCGAATCCCGGCAGGTGCGCATTGCGGCCCTCGGCGGCCTCGTTGCCGCCGGCAGTCCGAACAGCGAGAACCTCGTCGTCCAGGCCGTCAAGAGCAAGGATAATGTCATGCAGGCCGCGGCACTCAGTCTCGTC
>JAFDKH010000216.1 GCA_019307065.1 Deltaproteobacteria bacterium | reverse complement strand
ATCGATTTGTTAGTCCGTTTTGTGGGTGGAAATTGGGAACTGGATCATGCGAGGAATTTTTTCCGGCGGGAGAGGTTTATTCAGTTGACCGGAGCCTTCTAATGGGTGACCCCTTTAATCCGGCTCTGTACAGATTTTATAAGCCTGATCGAAAAAGGACGATCCCCCCCATTTGAAAGCTCTTGACGAAGGTCTGATTCGGGATTAGTTTTCTAGTGATTCGAGCGGGTCGATCTGTTGGTATCAAAGTGGTTTGAGGACGGTTTTGTGGAAGAAAATCAAGAAGTTCTGAGCTGGATTGAGGAATACTTTTCTACAGACACACACAAGACGAACCTGGTTTGTGTGCTTTTGGCGCTCCAGGAGAAGTTTGGTTATTTGTCCAAGGAGGGCCTGCAGGCAGTTGCTGATAAAATGGGTTTGTCGCCGGCCAATGTTTTTGGAGTGGCTACTTTCTACAACCAGTTTCGTTTTATTCCTCCCGGCAAGCATCCGATCAAGGTTTGCCTGGGAACCGCTTGTCACATTAAACAAGCTTCGAAGATCATGGAGCATTGGGAGCGGCGGCTCGACATTCACGAGGGTGAAGTCACCGACGACCGCGAGTACAGTCTCGATCGGGTTGCCTGCGTAGGTTGTTGCACTCTGGCGCCGGTAGCCTTAGACGGCGATGTGGTTATCGGGGATATGTCTCCTTCAAAGATAGACGGAATTTTGCTGCAGCATAAAATAAAAAATTCGAAAGAAAAATCAGGTTCAGACAACTCCAGCACGAATGAGAGTGGTTGATAATGAAGCTCGACCTGGACACGGCTCGCGAAAGATTTTCGGCCTTACAAGGCAAGGGCCAGCAAGCCCTGCAGGCGCTGAACGGCGAGTCGGCCAAGAGCGTGCTGGTCGGAACCGCCACCTGCGGCCGCTCGGCCGGAGCCTTGCCGGTGCTCGAGGCCTTCAAGGAGCAGTTCGAAGCCTCAAAAATCGAAGCCGTCGTGTCGGAGGCCGGCTGCATGGGGCATTGTTACGCCGAGCCGATGGCGTTGCTAAGGCGCCCCGGTTACCCGCCGCTGATCTATCACCACTTGAACCCGATCATTGCCAAAAACCTGGTTAAAAACTTCTTTGGCGGCGACGATCCCATGTTGGAATTCTTGCTGGGGGCCGCTGAACCCAACGAAATGTATCCCGCCATGGCGGATTACCCGCGTTTTGGAATGGAGCATCGGCGTTTGATGAAACGCTCAGGCCTGTATGACCCTGAAAATATTTTTCAGGCAATCGGGCTGGGTGTTTATCAGGGGTTTATCAAGGCACTTAAATTGGGGCCTGAGAAGATTGTTGAAAAGGTGACCCAGTCAGGGCTGCGTGGCTTGGGAGGGGCCGGTTTTCTGACCGGCAAGAAATTCGAAATCTGCCGCCGCCAGCCTGGTCCGGATCGTTACATAATCTGCAATGCCGATGAAGGTGACCCGGGCGCCTTCATGGACCGCTGCCTGCTGGAGTCGGACCCGCATGCGATCCTCGAGGGAATGCTCATCGGGGCCCTGGCCATTTCAGCCAAACAGGGGCTGATATACGTCAGGGCCGAGTATCCCCTGGCGGTCGAGCGTCTCAAACGAGCCATAGATGAAGCCCGCCGGGCGGGATTGCTGGGGGCGAATATTCTGGGCTCTGGCTTCGAATTCGACATGGATCTGATTCGCGGGGCCGGCGCTTTTGTGTGTGGCGAAGAAACGGCCTTGATTGAAAGCGTCGAGGGTAAGCGAGGCATACCGCGGCCGCGACCGCCCTTTCCGGTAGTCTCCGGACTGCATAATCATCCCAGCCTGATTGACAATGTCAAGACTCTGGCAAGCATTGCGCCGATTTTGACCGCCGGAGCTGAAAATTTCGCCAGTCAGGGAACATCTGCCAGCAAGGGCACCGCGGTGTTCGCCCTGGCCGGCAAGATCGTCAACCCCGGACTAGTAGAAGTGCCGATGGGGACTACCCTGAGGCAGATAATTTTCGACATCGGGGGAGGAATTCCCAAAGGTCGCAAGTTCAAGGCGGTTCAGATTGGGGGTCCTTCGGGCGGCTGTCTGCCGGAAGCCCTGCTGGACACCCCGGTTGATTTTGACGAGCTCAAGCTAGCCGGAGCCATGCTGGGCTCCGGGGGGATGGTCATTCTTGACGAAGACAACTGCATGGTCGAGACGGCCCGCTATTTCCTGGATTTTACCCAGCACGAATCCTGCGGAAAATGCACTTTCTGTCGCATTGGAACCCGCCACATGCTCGACATTCTCGAGCGGATTGTGCAAGGAGAAGGTCGCCCGGATGACCTCGAGCGGCTGGAAGAACTGGCGGCCGATATTCAAGACGGCTCTTTGTGCAACTTGGGAAAAACCGCACCCAACCCGGTCTTGACTACTTTGCGCTTTTTCAGGCACGAGTACGAAGAGCACATCAATGACAAGCGTTGTCGGGCCCGAGTCTGCAATGTCTTTACTTCGTATTATATACTTCCCGACAAATGCGCTCGCGGTTGTGACGCCTGCGTGGGAAGCTGTCCGACCGAGGCGATCTTCACCAGCCCCAAGTCGAGAATTAAAGTCATCGAACAAGATCTGTGCACCAAGTGTGATTCGTGTATGAGCGCTTGTCCCCCCGAATACGATGCGGTTGTGAAAATTTCCCCGCTGAGCAATACCCCGCCATCTGAACCAAGACCAAAAAAGAGCGAGGGTGGCTGATGAGTGAAGTAACTATCATAATCGACGGAAAAGAAGTCCAAGCCCAAAAAGGGCAACGGCTTCTCCAGGTTGCCCTGAAGGCTGGAGCGGATATTCCCAATTTATGTTACTTGCCCGGTGTGGAACCCCCGCAAAACGGCTGCCGGTTGTGTTGGGTCGAAGTCGAGGGTCTTAAAAAGCCGGTCACCAGTTGTACCCAGGTCATTGAAGAGGGAATGGTAGTTCACACGCGCACGCCGGCGGTTGACCGGCTGGTGCGTTCCGGTTTCGAAATGTTAATGTCGGTCCACCGACTTGATTGCAAGGTTTGTCCGGGCAACCGGCGCTGTGCGCTGCAAGACATTGCAAAATCCAGAAAGATACCGCTCAAGCCAAAGCGCCTGAACAAAATCGAACCTGACTTGCCGATCGATGAAAGCCGGCCTGATCTGGGGTTCAATCCCAACCACTGTGTTTTATGCGGCCACTGCGTGTACGTCTGTAATAACGAAGTGAAGAAAAAAATCCTGGATTTTAGTCAGCGTGGTCTGGCGACTGTGATAAGCACCTTCGATGGTCGGCCCCTGGCTGATCAGGAGTGTGACGGGTGTACCCGTTGTGCCGAAGTATGCCCGGTCGGCGCAATATATCTTCGCCAATAACCGACAACTTGCATCTGAGCCAGGCGTTGATTACACTCGACGCTGTCAATGGGCAAAAAGAAAAAGAATAAAAAGAACAGGCAATCAAAGCCGGTTGAAGCTGACGACCAGCGCCAAGCGGCAGCCGAATTGTCCGATCTACCCGTGCCGGTCGAAGAAGCCGAAGATCAGAAAGCTCAAGCTGTTTCGCAAAGCAAGTCGCCCGAAGACAGCCCGCCTGTTGGGGATACAGCATCCAGACGTGATTTTTTAACCTTGGCCGGGCAGGCGGCCGTCGGCGTCTGCGCCTGTACTGCCCTGGCCGGCAGCCTGCGCCTGGCACTGCCCGATTTTTATGACGGGCCGCCCGAGGTTTTTGCGCTGGGTACCCCGGCCGACTTCAAAACCGGTACTTTGACCTGGCTGAACGAAAATGACCTGTTCGTCGTGCGCGACAACCAGGGGTTTGGTGCGTTTTCATCGCGCTGTACGCATCTGGGCTGCACCGTAAGAAGAACGGCTGACGGGTTCTTTTGTCCCTGCCACGGCGCCAAGTACGACTCGTCCGGTTCGGTAGTCTTAGGCCCCGCCCGCCGGCCGTTGCCCTGGTTCCATGTTTGGCTGGAAGCCGACGGACGGATCTGGGTCGACACCGGTCGCCAAGTCGAACCCGGCCCCAGGCCACTGAGCATGGTCGCCGAAGTAACCGCGGAGAAAAACGATTCATGAGCGGTTTTTTCTCCAGCCTGTTTGAGAATATTCGAGCACTGCCGCGCAACCTGGTGCGTGGTCTGCGTCCCGGAGTCGACACCCAAAACGAAGTCGCCTCCAAAAGACTGCGGCGCAATTTCATCTATCATGTCCATCCGCTTAGAGTGACTGAGCGGGCCTTGAATCCCTGGGTTACCTTGGGCCTGGGAGTGATTACGGCAACCTGTTTTTTCGTGCTGGTCATAAGCGGTGTGCTGCTGATGATATATTACATTCCCACCACCAAGAGTGCCTACGCCAGCATGGAAGATATCCAATACGCGGTGACCCTGGGGCCGTTCATGAGAGCGCTCCATCGCTGGGCGGCCCATGGCATGCTGATTACGGTGCTGCTGCACCTGGTCAGAGTTGCGGCCATGGGCGCCTATCACAAGCGCGAACTGAACTGGGTTATCGGACTTTGTCTGGCGGGCCTGGTAATGGGTCTGGCTTTTACCGGTTACCTGTTGCCCTGGGATCAACGTTCCTACTGGGCGGTCTCGGTTGCTACGGCCATGCTGGACAATGTGCCCTTGATTGGCCCGACGGTTAAAATCTTGGCCCTGGGCGGACAGCAGATCGCCCAGGCAACCTTGTTGCGTTTTTACATGTTACATGTGGCTCTACTACCCGCCGGCCTGGTGATTCTTCTGGCTATCCATATCTGGCGCGTCAGGAAAGATGGCGGCCTGGCTTGCTCTAAAGACTTGCCCGAAAGTCAGGCGACCATCCCGGCCTGGCCGCACCTCGTTCTGCGCGAGGCGATTCTGATCATAGCCGCATTGGTGGCCTTGTTTTTAGTGGCTATGTTTTTAGATGCGCCCCTGGGGATACCGGTCGATCTGCACACGCCCTCCAACCCGGAAAAAGCCCCCTGGTACTTTCTTTGGGCGCAGGAAATTGTCAGCTATTCGGCTGTTGTCGGCGCCTTTGTATTTCCTTTGGTGTTGTCGGGTTGGCTTTTGTTGCTGCCTTTTCTGGATAGACAGACCACATCTGTTGGACGCTGGTTTGGCGGGCACAGTTGCAAGATGGCGGTGGCCATAGCGAGTCTGGCTGCAGTGGTCGGCTTGGTTGTTTTCGAGTGGCTCTATTTGAAAAGTGGCGGGGGCGGACAAGCCACTGCTTCTGCTCTTTGGCTTACGGACCTATTGAACCCGGCTACGGGCATGATTGGCCTGGCCCTGCTGGTGGCCACGCTTAGTGGAATGTCGACTGGATCGACGAAGGCCGCCTGTCTGTCTGGAATTGCGGTGATGTTGATCGCCATAGTCGGATTTACGCTGATGGGTTTATGTCGCGGCCCGGACTGGGTTTTTTATTGGCCGTGGGAGGAATGGCCGTTTGTCAATTGATCTTGCCAAAGACGCCCGTCGCTTGCGGGTGCTTCTTTTATTAGCGGCCCTGGTGTTTGCCGGGCTTACCGGCTGGATTGCGCTACGCGAGAGCCGGCCCGAGTGGGAAGAACTTCAAGGAAAGTTTCGGCGGCAGACTAAAACTTCCGCGAATCAAAAACAGGGGATTATGCAACTGCCTACTTGTGCGGGAACGGTTGATCGGTGCACGACCTGTCATCTGGGCATTCAGCGCAAAGATCTTGGCGGTCCGGAAATCGAACAACCTTTCAAGGGCCACCCGCAAGGTACCGCTCACCACCTGAAAAACAGAGTCGGCTGTAGCCTGTTTCATGGAGGTACCGGTCGGGCACTGACTTCAAAAGTGGCGCACAGCATGCCGGGCACGAGTCAAAAAGACCCCATGCTTACCCAGCCGTTTATCCAGGCCAGTTGCATAGGCTGTCATGTGCCCGGCGACCAGCCCGGAATGCCAAAGCTTACCGAAGGGGCCAAGCTCTATTTGTTATTGGGTTGCTCGATTTGTCATCCCCTGACTGGTGGCGGACGCGGTGGCTGGGACTATGGTCCCGATCTGCGCTCGCTGGGACGAAAGAGCCTGGCCTATCTCGAAGCCAGTTTGATCGAGCCGACCGCCAATTTTCCACAATCGACCATGCCGACCTTCAAGCATACTTTCAAAGGGCAGCCCGACCATCTTGAGAACATGCTTATTTATCTGTTGAGTCTCGGATTGCCCGACGCCGGCAACTGCCCCAACAGAAACCGGCAAAACGAGGCTATGCTTTCAGAGGCTTGTGCGAACTGCCATTCGGGTCAATCCGGCCAGGCCTGCGGGCGTTTCGAACATCGCTGCTTGTACCTGATTGAGCGCAAGAGCGAGCTGAGCTGTGCGGGCTGTCACCAAGAATCAATACCCGAGCCGGGTTTGGGCCAGGGGCTCTGTCCGCCAATCAATCAGCACCGCGCTAATTGTGTCGTTTGTCACCTTGAAATCGAGAAGGAAGCTGGCCTATGAAGATTACTCGCCGACAAATTATCATGGGGCTTCTCGGGGCCGGTGCCCTGGGGCATGCTAGAGGAATCTTTACCGGCCGGGCCCTGGCTGCCACGAGTCGTTCAGTCTTAGAGAGCGACCGGCAACAGGTTTTAGCGGCCGCGGCCGAAAGGATTCTACCCGGCGTTGTGGCGGCCGGCTTTGAAGACTACCTGAACTACTGGCTGGCCCGGCCACCTCTGTCTAGTGCGCCTGATTGGAAGCCGCTATTGAATATCGGCGCCGTGCATCTCGAGCGCATTTCCCAAAAACAACACAAGCGCTCTTTTTGCGACTGTGGCGCCGAACAACAAGATGCGATCCTCAAGAATTTTCAACAGGGCCAGGTAAAAGCCAAGCGATTCAAAAGTGCGTCTTTTTTTCAGCGCCTGGTCATGGTGTCCCTGGAGAGTTTTTTGAGCGATCCCAAGTACGGTGGCAATCGCGACATGGTCGGGTTCAAATTCATCGGACGCAGGCATCAGTGCTGGTGGGCCCCCAAGAATATTTTGCACCACGTCGACACTCAGCCGGGCCCGGGAAAGTGAGTCTGGGATGAGTCGACCAGACCAGACCGATGTTGTCGTAATTGGAAGCGGGGCCGGGGGTGCGCCGGTTGCGACCATGTTGGCCGAGGCCGGGGCCCGAGTGGTAGTTCTGGAAAGAGGTAACTTCTATACGATTCGAGATTTCACCCACGATGAGGTCGCTATTTGTCGGCGGGACTTTTTTGTGCCTTTTCCATATGCCGGGCAGCATCCCCACACTATTCGAAAAAAAGGTAAACCAAACGCACATCCCACTAACGAAGGCTGGGTCGGACTCTGTGTCGGCGGCGGCACGGTTCACATGAGCGGCTTTACCTATCGCTTCAAAGAGCAGGATTTACGCTTGGCTTCCATGACCGGTGGAATTCAAGGAGCCGATATCGTCGACTGGCCGATCTCGATCGAAGAGCTCGAACCCTATTACGATCTGGCCGAAGCCCGGATCGGTGTTTCCGGCCAGGCCGGGGTCAATCCTTTCGAGTCCCGCAAGCGGCCGTTTCCGTTGCCGCCCTTGAAGGCCCACCCAAGTGCAAAACTGGTCGACCAGGCTGCTCGCTCGTTGGGGTTTCATCCGTTTCCGACAGCCCGGGCGATTTTATCCCGTTCCTACGGGGGTCGCCCGCCGTGCAACTACTGTGGCTTTTGCGGAGACTATGGCTGTGAAAACGGATCCAAGTCCTCCGTTTTAGCCAGTTTGATTCCCCTGGCCGAGAAAACCGGACGCTGTCAGATCAGGTCGGGCTGTATGGTGCACCGAATAGTCGCCGATAAAAACGATCAGGTTCGAGCCGTCGAGTACTTAGACTCGAGTGGACAGCAAAGAAAGATTGGCGCTCGGGTTGTAGTGGTTGCTGCTACGGCTATCGAGAGTGCGCGTTTGCTCTTGCGGTCAAAGAGTGGACGTTTTCCGCAGGGACTGGCCAATCGAAGTGGTCTGGTCGGCAAGAACTTGACTTTCTCGACTTTTGGCAAGGGTACCGCAATCTTCGATCGTCACAAGCTCGAAGAAAAATTGGGCAAGCAGGACATGGACATGCCGTTTTTGCTGCGCTCGGTTCAGGACGATTACTGGAACGACAAAAACGGCCTGGTCTGTCCCAAGGGCGGGACCTATAACTTCTTGTTACATCATCCCAATCCAATCAATGCAGCCGTTCGGATGGCGATGGATTCCAAGTGGTCGCTTATGGGGCAAGCGCTTAAAAAGCGAATGAGCGAATACTTTCATGACGAGCTGTGGATGGAGTTCGAAGTGTTTGGTGAGTTCTTGCCCAATAAAGGTTGTTATATCGATCTGGATGACAAGGTCAAAGATGGCTTTGGGCTTCCGGTTGCCCGCATAACAAACATTCATCACCCGGCCTCGGATGAAGTCAACAGGTTCAATGTCAGGCGCGGGCTGGATATCTTAGAGGCAATCAAGCCGACGGCCAAAAAGGTCTATCCCTGGACCTGGGCTACTACTACCTATCATCTACAACATGGAACTTGCCGGTTTGGCACAGATCCGGACAAATCGGTCCTCGATAAATTTTGCCAAAGCCACGACGTAAAGAATTTGTACGTAACTGATGGCTCTTTCATGCCGACATCCGGTGGGGTGCCCGCCACTCCAACCATTCTGGCGAATTCCTTCAGAGTTGCCGAGCACTTGGCCAAGCGGTTCATCAAACGAGAAATATAAAGTGTAGTCTTAACTCCCCACTCGGGTGAGTTTTGTGGGACAAATGGGGACTCGCGACTACTACGTAACTGTCTGAATACACGATACTAAAGCGTTTCATGACGATTCTCGAGCCGACCTGGGGACCTTGATCCTGGTAAGTGTAGACTTGAGACCCCACAAAAAGAGGGAGAGACTAGCGTGGGCGGGGACAGGATAGGTTCTAAGTAGCTGTAAAAGATAGACATAGTTGTTTTTATTGAATTGACCTGGGGTTGGCCTGGATATTGCGTATATAGAAGGTAATTATGAACACACTGAAACAAAATAAGAAATTGGAAAATAACAAAGGAACCGAAAGGAGTAGGACAATGAAAAAGGTA
>JAFDKH010000215.1 GCA_019307065.1 Deltaproteobacteria bacterium | reverse complement strand
GCACTAATGTATGGCATGATGCCTAACGCAAAAACGGACATCTGGCGTAAGGCACCGCCTGAAAACATGTTGAACAAACCAAGCAGGCCACCACTCCCACCTAGCAGCTTCTGGACAATACCGCGATCAACACCGGGTACGGTCACAAAAACACCGATTCGGTAAATTCCGAGCATAAAAATAGTGAATAGAATCCGCTTGCGCAGCTCAGGAATCTTTGAAAGGTTTCCGAATACCGATGGCACCTGATCCCTCCTCAGGGAGTGGATTTTGCGGCTTTTCTAACCTTGCCGACGATTTCCGCTTTTCCGCCGGCGGCTTCAATTTTCTTTTTTGCTGCTTGGCTGAAGCCCTGGGCATGAACAACGATTGCTTTATCGAGTTCACCATCTGCCAGCACTTTTACCAAGTCAGTTACCCGCCGAATCAAGCCGGCTTCGAACATCGCTGCCGGATCAACAACGGCATTCTGCTCAAAACGCACCAGATCTCCGATATGAACTACAGCAAATTCTTTCCTGCAGTAATTCTTGAAACCGCGCTTTGGCATCCGACGTTGCAGAGGCATCTGACCGCCCTCGAACCCGACACGAATACTTGCGCCCGATCTGGAAAGCTGTCCTTTATGACCTCGACCGGCTGTTCCTCCCCAGCCACTGCCGTTGCCTCGACCGACTCGTTTTTGTTTTCTACGAGCGCCCGAAGCTGCTTTCAAATTATGCAAACCCATTACAACTCCTCCGAGTTAATTCTCAGACCAATTAGGCCTCGCTCAGCATTCCTCGACATCCAGCATGAACTCGACTTTCTTGACCATGCCTCGAATAGACTGAGTATCTTCTCGTTCAACTACCTGATGGCGACGCTTCAGCCCCAGTCCATCCAGGATCTTGCGATGCTTAGGCAAGCGCCCGATCCGACTTCTCTTCAAGGTCAGCCTCAACTTCCCGGCCATGACATACCTCACGTTTTCAGGTCAGTTCCTCGACCGATATTTGTCTTCGGCGTGCGACCTGTTCAGGGTTCTCAAGTTCGTCCAAGGCCGCCAATGTTGCCCTGACTACACTATGGGGATTATTACTGCCAATACATTTAGTCAGCACATCTCGCACTCCGGCAACTTCCATGATGGCCCGCACCGGCCCGCCGGCGATAACGCCGGTCCCTTTGCTGGCAGGTCGCAGCAACACTCGCCCGGCACCTGCGCGCCCTAAAACTTCGTGCGGAATAGTTCCTTCGATCAGCGGAATCTTCTTCATCTGTTTACGAGCATTTTCGTTGGCTTTGCGGATTGCTTCCGGAACCTCGTTGGCCTTTCCCTTGCCAACTCCGACAGATCCGGCTGCATCTCCTACGACCACGATAGCGCCAAAACGAAAACGCCGACCACCTTTGACCACCTTGGCCACGCGGTTGATGTTAATTACTCGATCGATAAATTCAAACTCGTCGGTGCCACGCCTGTCCACTTGCACCCTCCAATCAGAACGACAATCCCTTTTCACGAGCGCCATGTGCCAGTTTGGCAAGCCGCCCATGAAAGGTGAACCCGTTACGGTCAAACACTACTTTCTTGACTTCTTTCTTGGCACAACGTTGTGCCAAAACCTCGCCGACTTTTTCAGCCGCCTCGGACTTATTGGCTTTCTTGATTGAGTCTCTTATCTCTTTGTCCATAGTGGAGGCGGCCACCAACACCCGGCCGCTCTGATCATCGATGACTTGAGCATAAGTATGTTTTGCGCTTCTAAAAACACTCAAGCGCGGCCGCTCAGGCGTGCCGATAAGCTTGCGCCGAATTCGACGGCGTCTCTGGATACGTTTTCTTCGTTTATCTTTAATATTTGAAATCATCTCGCAGCTCCTGCTAGCTGATTGTCTTCTTGCCTGCTTTTCTCAGAATTCTTTCGCCTTCGTAAGTAATGCCCTTGGCCTTGTAGGGGTCAGGTTTACGCAATGAACGTATCTTGGCCGCCAACTGTCCAACCGCTTCGCAATCGATTCCTTTTACGAGAACCCGGGTCGGAGGGTTGACTATGACTTCAATCTTCTCGGGGATCGGAATCTCGATCTTGTGCGAATATCCAAGATGAAAGACAACCTTATTGCCGTTCATCTCAGCCCGGTAACCAACCCCGCTAATCAGCAGTGCGCGCTCAAACCCTTTATTCACGCCGGTTACCATGTTCGCCACCAGGGCGCGTATCAATCCTTGTTTTGCCCGGCCGCGCCGATCATCTTCCAAACGACGAACAATGACCTTGCCATCTTCCACGTCGACTGAAACGCCTGGTATAACCTGCCGCTCCAGAGAACCCTTCGGACCAACAACGGAGATTTTGCTTCCCTGAACGGACACCTTCACTCCGTCAGGAACATCAATTGGCTTTTTTCCTATGCGTGACACGACAAAACCCTCTCATTAGCCGTAGTTTTTTGCGGCTACCAAATCGAACACAGATATTCCCCGCCCACCTTCTCTCGTCGGGCTTGCCTATCGGTAAGCACTCCCCGCGAGGTCGAAATAATGGCTGTACCCAATCCATTGCGGACCTTGGGCAGTTCATCACTGCCGACATAAACTCGGCGCCCAGGTCGACTCTCTCTTTTTATGCCTCGAATCGTCGAACGACCTTCGCGATCATAGCGCAGTTGAACCACCAGCAAGCCTTGCTTGCGATCGGGCACCTTGGTGAAGTCCTCGACATAGCCCTCACTCTTCAAGATCTCTGCCAAACGGGTTTTCACGTTGGAGGCCGGAATGGTCACTTCGTCCTTGGCTGCCTGGCAACCGTTCCTAATCCTGGTCAAAAAATCAGCAATGGGATCAGACATACTCATAATGAATTAGCTCCTTAGCTCAAAAAAACCTGAGCCTTACCAACTGGCCTTGGTTACACCGGGGATCTCCCCGTTTAATGCCAGAGTACGAAAACAGATCCGACACATATCGAATTTACGTATATATGCCCGTGAACGACCGCACAGTGGACAGCGGTTGTATTGACGTACATTGAATTTCAATTTTCTTTTCGCTTGCGCTATTTTTGACTTCTTAGCCACTGATTCTTCTCCTTACAGAACGCGTGTTTACTTCCTAAAAGGCATCCCCATATGGATCAACAGGGCTCGCCCTTCTTCGTCAGTCTGGGCTGTCGTCACGATGGTGATGTTCATGCCTTTGATTTTTTCAATTTTGTCGTAGTTGATTTCGGGGAAAATAATCTGCTCGCGAATCCCCAAAGTAAAACTCCCCTTGCCGTCAAATGAGCGCCTGGAAATCCCCTTGAAATCGCGTACCCTGGGTATGGCAACACTGACCAGGCGATCGAAGAATTCGAACATTCGCACCTTTCTCAAAGTGACCATGCAGCCGATCGACATTCCTTCACGCAACTTGAAGTTAGCGATAGACTTTCGGGCCTTGGTGATAACCGGTTTCTGGCCCGTGATAGTGGCAAGCTCCTTAGTTGAGGCTTCAATAATTTTGGGATTCAGCAAAGACTCGCCAAGCCCCATGTTCACGACTATCTTGTGAATTCGCGGTACTTGCATGTAGTTCTTGTACCCGAATTCCTTCATCATCTTCGGGATTACTTCTTCATTGAATTTTTTCTTCAACCTGGCCATTTCCTCACTCCACTAGAGCCTATTTGTCGAGACCCTCGTTGCACTTCTTACAAAAGCGACGCTTGCTTCCGTCTTCCAGCTTTCGCACTCCAGTCGTGGTTGGCTGATTGCATTTGCTGCACACCAGCTGCACGTTTGAAATGTGAATCGGAGCCGCGACCTCGATGATCCCGCCCTGAGGTGCCTTGGGATCTTGGCCGGCCTTGACATGCCGCTTGACCTGGTTGATGCCTTCAACCACTATCCGCTTGCGCTTGTCAGGCAAACTTAGCACTTTACCGCGGCGGTTTTTGTCTCGACCGGTTCTTATTACAACCAAATCGTTTTTCTTGATTCTCATCGCCATTCTTGCACCCTTATTCTTCTGAAGTCACCGCGCTTAGGCGACTCTAAAGTACCTCTGGAGCCAAAGACACGATCTTCATGAAGTTTTTCGCCCGCAGCTCACGAGCTACCGGCCCGAAGATGCGCGTGCCAACGGGTTCCTTTTGGGGGCTGATCAGCACAGCCGAATTATCATCAAACTTGATGTAAGTGCCGTCTGGGCGGCCGATCTCCTTAGCCGTGCGTACAATAACCGCTCGGCGAAGTTCTCCCTTTTTCACCTTGGAACCCGGCAAGGCCTCCTTGATCGAGACCACAATGATATCGCCAATTCCAGCATATTTCCGCTTTGAACCGCCTAGAACCTTGATGCACTGGACGCGCTTTGCCCCTGAGTTGTCCGCTACGTTGAGCATTGATTGCATCTGGATCATGGCCTTCTCCTGTCAATCCGTCATATCTCGACGGATATTTTTATCGCTTCACTCTTGAATCGCGCTTTCAACAATCTTGCGAACACGCCATCTTTTAGTTTTACTGATTGGACGTGATTCAACAATTTCAACCTTGTCACCCAGCTGGCACGAGTTGTTTACATCATGAGCCTTGAAGGATCGCCGTCGCTGAAGATACTTCTTGTAGCGCGGGTGTAAGACTTTCGTGCGAACTTCCACGACAACTGTCTTGTCCATCTTGTTGCCGATTACTCTGCCCACGCGGGTCTTCGGTATACCTCTTTGCTTGGTTGCCATTAATGGCTCCTCACTCTGCTGCCGTCGATTCCTGGTCAGGGCTTACGAGCATCTTGAAGATTCCCAACTCATGCTCGCGAATAATTGTCTTAACCCGTGCCAGATTACGTTTAGCTTGGTTCATTCTGGTCACGTCGTCCAGTTGCCCAGTCGCATGCTGGAAACGCAGGTTGAATAAATCCTGTTTGAGATCCTGAACGGTTTGATGCAACTCTTCCAATGTTCGTTCTCGATATTCGCGGGCTTTCATAGCTCCTCCTTCCGCGAAATCACCTTAGTATGCACAGGCAACTTGTGGCCGGCCAACCGGAATGCTTCACGAGCGGTTGCATCGGGGACACCTTCGAGTTCAAACAGTATCCGGCCCGGTTTGATAACTGCTACCCAAAACTCGGGCGAACCTTTGCCCTTGCCCATGCGGGTTTCTAATGGCTTTTTAGTCAGCGGCTTGTCTGGAAAGATTCTGACCCAGACTTTTCCGCCGCGTTTAACGTGCCGGGTAATAGCGACACGGCTGGCCTCAATCTGTCGGGCGGTTATCCAACCGCACTCAGTTGCCATGATACCCATGTCACCGAACGCCAGGTTGCATCCGCGATAAGCCATGCCTCTGCGTTTACCCTTTTGCATCTTTCTCCATTTGACCTTACTGGGCTGCAGCATACCTTTCTCCCTTTACCGCTACCGCCTTAGGGCGGTTTTTATCTACAAAAAGCTAGTTTCTATGGGTGCGTTTACCAGGATTCAGCACTTCTCCCTTGAAAATCCAGACTTTGACTCCGATAGTCCCATAGGTAGTCTTGGCTACTGCCAATCCGTAATCGATGTCAGCTCTCAATGTGTGCAACGGAACGCGCCCCTCTCGATACCACTCGCGGCGCGCCATTTCAGCTCCACCCAGGCGCCCGGCACAGTGAATTTTTATTCCCTTGGCACCAAACTTGAGCGAGGTCGAAACGGCTTTCTTCATGGCCCGTCTGAAGGCCACCCGGTTAACCAGCTGGCTAGCGACGTTTTCGGCCACGAGCTGAGCATCCACTTCAGCTTTGCGAACTTCGCGGATGTTCAGAAACACCTCGCTGTCGACTATTTTTTGAAGTTCCTTCTTCAGGTTTTCGACACCCGCGCCGCGTTTACCGATTACAATGCCCGGCCGGGCAGTGTGCACGTTGATTTTAGCTTTATCTCCCGCTCGTTCGATAAAGACACGGGAAATTCCGGCTCGCTCGAGATGCTTGCGAATATGCCTGCGCAGGTGGATATCCTCGTGGAGCCATTTGGCATAATTCTTTCGTGACACCCACTTGGAATCCCAGGATCGGATAAAACCCAGCCTGAACCCTATTGGATTTACTTTTTGGCCCAAGGACGACCTCCTTATTCCTTCTCGTCTAACAAACAAGTGACGTGACTGGTTTTCTTCTGTACCTGGGTTGCCCGACCCATCGCCCTCGGACGATATCGTTTCAGAGTCGGTCCCTGGTCAACCATGATTTGCTTGACAATCAATGCATCCACATCCAGGTTTTCCGATAAGGCCGCATTGGCAACCGCAGTCCGAAGCATTTTAGCCAGTGGAGCAGCCGCAGCTCGATTCGTAAAATCGAGTATTGCCAGAGCATCTTCCACTTTGCGACCACGGATAGTATCCACGACGGCCCGGACTTTCATGGGTGAGATCCTCAAATACTTCAAAACGCTGCGCTTATGCTTCAGCATCTCGCGTTTATCCGCATCTCTTTCTTTCCTTTGCCTCTTGCGTCGGCTCATGCCTGTACCTCTTTAGTAAAATTCCCTACCTAGCCCTTTTTCCCGGGTTTGGCTTTGGTTTTTCGGTCGCCCGAGTGGCCACGGAAAGTTCTAGTCGGAGAAAATTCGCCCAGCTTATGTCCGACCATATTTTCGGTGACAAACACGGGAATAAACTTGCTTCCGTTGTGCACGGCAAAGGTGAGGCTCACCATCTCCGGCACAATAGTTGACCGGCGTGACCATGTCTTGATTACTCGCTTGTTGCCCGTTCTGGTCGCATCGATAACTTTTCTCATCAGATGTTCATCAACAAAGGGACCCTTTTTTACAGATCTTGCCACGTTATACTCCTCGTCGTTCTACTTGGACTTGCGTCGACGAACGATAAACTTGTTAGTCCGCGAAGACTTCCTGGTCTTATAACCCTTGGTAGGTACGCCCCAGGGTGTAACCGGGTGAGGATTTCCCTGTCCGGCTCGTCCTTCACCGCCACCATGCGGGTGGTCGACCGGGTTCATGGCCACTCCGCGAACGGATGGACGCCGTCCCATCCAGCGCGTACGGCCAGCCTTGCCTATCTTGATATTCTCGTGGTCGATATTGCCGACCTGGCCCACAGTCGCCCAGCAATTCTGATGGATCTTGCGAACTTCACCAGACGGCAAGCGCACTTGGGCGTATTTACCTTCTTTGGCAATCAACTGACCCGAGGAACCGCCGGCCCTGATGAGTTGTCCACCCTTGCCCAGTTTGATTTCAAGATTATGTATGGCTGTTCCGAGTGGCATGTTTCGAAGCGGCAGGTGGTTTCCGGGACGGATATCAGCTTGTTCACTAGCCACAACAGAGTCTCCCACACTCAAATTCACCGGCCAGAGAATATAAGCCTTCACGCCATCTTCGTAATGCAGCAAGGCAATATGCGCCGAACGATTCGGATCGTATTGAACAGCCTTGACAAGGGCCTGGATGTCCAGTTTCCTGCGCTTGAAGTCAATCTTTCTCAGGTTACGCTTATGGCCGCCGCCTCTGTGCCGGACCGTGATTCGTCCCAGGTTGTTTCTACCGCTAGATCTTTTCTTGGGTGAAGTCAGGCTCTTTTCCGGCTTGCTCTTCTTCGTCAAAGGAGCAAAATCGTTGGCAGTCATTTTGCGCCGGCCAGGAGTTGTTGGTTTGTATATTTTAATTCCCATCAAGTACCTCGCAGTTCACTGGCGGATTCAGACACCGCTGAAGAACTCAATTTTATCGCCCTCACGCAGCCTGACGATTGCCTTCTTCCAGGATGGGCGCCGACCGACGTTACGGCCCACTCTTCTCAATCTGGAAGGAGTTCTGAATGTATTAACCGCAACTACCCTGACGTTGAAAAGCTTCTCAACCGCCTTGCGAATATCTATCTTATTGGCGTCTTTCGCTACCCGAAACACTACTTGATTGCTTCGTTCCTGAAGCATATTGCTTTTTTCTGTTACTATCGGTCTGAGAACGATATCTTCGGGCGACTTCATGACGAAAGCTCCCCTTCGAGTTGCTTCACCGATGCCTCACTTATCAACAGGGCATCAAAACGAAGTAGATCGAGTAAATTCAACCCATCAACCGAACGAAAGACGGAGTGGGGCAAATTACGGGTAGACAGTTTCAGTTTGTCGTTATCTTTACGATCTACCAGTAGGCATTTTCTCAAGCCGAAACTATCAATCACTTCGGCCAGGTACTTGGTCTTGATTTCTTCCAGCTCGAAATCTTTCACAACAAACAATTTCTCATCACGAGCTTGATCGCTGAGAAAAGACTTCAACGCCAGGCGCCTGACTTTCTTGTTCAAGCGGGGCTTGTACAGTCTGGGATGCGGCCCCCAGGCCGTCCCGCCGCCACGATGATGCGGCGCGCGTTTTGTACCTTGTCGTGCTCGGCCGGTCCGTTTCTGCCTGAAAGGCTTCGCCCCAGTGCCGCTGACTACGGCCCTGGTTTTTGTGCTGGCGCAGCCTTTGCGTATTCTGGCCATTTGAGATCGGGCAACGTCCGAAACCAGGTCGTGCCTGGATATCTGTCCGAATACCTCCTCGGCCAGATCGAGCGTACCGACTTTTTCGTGTTTTAAATTCCAAACGTCGACAGTTGGCATGTCTGCCTCCGAGGCAACTAAGTCCTGATCTCGACGTCGACACCGGCCGACAAATCGAGTTTCATCAAGGCATCCAGCGTTTGCTGGGTTGGTTCCAGGATATCCAAGAGCCGCTTGTGCACTCTAATCTCAAACTGCTCTCGGGATTTCTTATCAACGTGCGGTGAACGCAGCACAGTATAGCGGCTGATCCGCGTCGGCATCGGGATGGGACCCGCGACTTTGGCGCCGGTTTGCCGGGCAGTGTCGATGATCTCAGTGGCCGACTGATCAAGCAGTCTATGATCGTATGCTTTGAGCCTGATTCTTATTTTCTGAATATGCATTGCTCACTCACCAGTTCTTGGATTCATTTGTTATTCGTAGATTTCTACAATTACGCCGGCACCGACTGTGCGGCCACCCTCGCGGATGGCAAAGCGCAGCTCTTTTTCCATGGCGATCGGAGTAATCAAGGCGACTTTGATATTCACGTTGTCACCCGGCATTACCATCTCGACACCTTCGGGCAACTCGACATCGCCGGTCACATCGGTCGTCCGGAAATAAAACTGC
>JAFDKH010000404.1 GCA_019307065.1 Deltaproteobacteria bacterium | reverse complement strand
CGGTCTATTGAACCGTAAAGGCATCAAAGAAGCATTGTCTTGCCTGATCGCGGCAGCCGCCCTGATTTGCCTGACCATTTTTTTCAAACCGGCCGCGGGAGGCACTGGCAACCTGATCACACTTTTCATTGCCGGCGCAATAGCCATTTCAGCCATGATCTTGCCGGGGGTTTCGGGTTCATTCATTTTAATGGTGCTAGGCGAATACCGCAGCGTCCTGGACGCCATCAACAACATGGATATCCTCAAGCTGGCTGTCTTCGGAGCGGGATGTGTCGTTGGAATTCTGGCCTTTGTAAGATTGCTCAACTATTTGCTCAAAAAGTTTCAGTCGGTAACTATGGCTTTCTTGATCGGATTGATCCTGGGTTCGCTTTGGGTGCTTTGGCCCTTCAAGGAAGTGGCCGTGGGAGCCAAGCTCATTACCGGAAGTAATATATTCCCAACGGCGTTCAATGCCGAATTGGCCTGGTCAATCGGCGCCTTCATAGGTGGTCTGGCTTGTTCTGCCGGGCTGCACTTTCTGGGCAAGACCAAAGATAAACCGGCCTCCGATTCAGGCAAGTCATCATGAAGATTGGATCTACACTCAGGTTACTGCTGCTGTCTTTGTGTTTGGCGGGCTGTGGCCAGCTTCCGGCACCCGGCACGCTCACGCCGGTACCCGACGCCGAAGCCGTAGGCGTATTTCACCAGGTTCAAGAAGGCGAGACGCTGACCTCGATCTGCAAAGCCTACAAAACTGATTTACAAGAAGTAGCCGAAATGAACGGGATTGAGGATTCCGACAGTATTCAAGTCGGCCAAAAAATATTCATTCCCGATGTCGAAAAATCTCTTAGGCCGCCCATTCCAGACTCAGGCAAGTCGGCCAAAGCCATCATCAAGAAATGGAAGGGGCAATTTATCTGGCCGGTTGAGAAGGGTGTCTTGACTTCAAAGTTCGGAATCCGCGGCGGACGACGCCATGACGGAATCGACGTCGCCGCGCCCGAAGGCACCGAAGTGCTCGCAGCCGCAGACGGCAAGGTGCTCTATTCGGGCGATCAGCAGCGCGGCTACGGAAATCTGGTAATCATCCGCCACAAAGAAGACATGATCACCGTCTACGCTCATAACCAAGTAAACCTGGTCAAGGAAGGACAAGCCGTCAAACAAGGCCAGGTGATCGCACGCGTAGGTAAAACCGGCCGGGCGACCGGCCCGCATGTACATTTCGAGATTCGCAAGCGAACCAAACCGCGTAATCCGCTTTTTTTCCTTCCTAAACCCGACTGACAACAAAATCCACGGAGGCCGCTATGAAAGAACTCGAACCATTCATTCGCGATATTCCTGACTTTCCCAAACCGGGAATCGTTTTCAAGGACATTACCCCCTTGTTGAAAGACCCCGGGGCTTTCAAGCGCACCATGGAAATTCTCAAGGACAAGGCCGAGGCGCTCAAACCCGATTTGATTCTGAGTATCGAGAGCCGTGGTTTTCTCTTCGGCGGAGCTTTGGCCTACATGATCGATAAAGGTCAAATCGTAGCTCGCAAACCCGGCAAGCTGCCCTATAAAGCTGACCAGGTGTCTTACGACCTCGAATATGGCTCGAACACTCTCGAACTACACGTAGACGCCATAGGAAAAGATCAGCGAGTGTTGATAGTCGACGATTTGCTGGCCACCGGCGGGACGGCGGCGGCCTGTGGACAGTTAGTCCGTAAACAAGGCGGCCTAGTCGCCGGTTATTCTTTCGTAGTCGAGCTGGCTTTTATCGGGGGACGCAAGAAGCTCGAACCGGACCCGGTATCGAGTTGACTTGTATACAGGCGAATGACATTCTTGGCTGGCAATGCCAAGATTTGCACGACCACATGTTACAGGCGGGCTCTTTCATGTGATCTGCCGGTTTCACAACCATGAATTCTTGTGGGAATGGTTAAGAATTGCGTAATTAGGACTGGGAGGGTGGGATGAAAAGAATGGCGACAAGATCGCTTCTCGGGCTGGTGGCCTTTTCGATGGCTACTCTATGCCCGTTGTCAACCGATGGCGCTGAGCAACTCAATAAACACAAGGTCCTAAAAGTCTTTCGTCCGAAGGACGCTGATCCGAAGCCCACCTGGAAAAAGCTCGATCGCAAGGTCGACAAATTGGTCAAGCAGGGCAAATATATCGAAGCAGCCAAATTGGGCGAACGGGCGCTGGCCATGGCCAGTAAATTGTTCAAACCGGGACGTGAAACCCAGACGGCTTTGTGCACACTTGCCATCGCCTATCGATACCTGGGGCGTTATGCCGAGGCGGAGCAACTCTATCGGGAGGCGCTTGCCAACGACGAGCGGATCAATGGAAAAAATCACCCCGACGTGGCCATCGACCTGATCGACTTGGGACGCATGCTTGAACTGGTCGGACGTTACAAAGAAGCTGAGGCAGCCTATCAGCGGGCGCTAAAAATCGACCAAGCCTACTTCGGGGCCAAGCATCACCGGGTCGGAGAAGCTATCCAGGATCTAGCGCGGCTGTCCTACACAGCCGGCCGCTATTTCGATGCGCTTAGTCTCGGGAAAAAAGCGTTGGCGCTTTTGGAAAAGGCGAAGGGTGCCAAACTGACCAAAATAGCCGAAGTGCTCTGCAGCCTGGGTTTCGCACAGAACAGGCTGGGTCTTTTTCTGGAATCCTGGGAGTCTCACGAGTTAGCACTTAAGATAAGAAAAAAAGTCCGTGGCCCCGATCATCCCGAAGTTACCGAAGCACTGGAAGGCCTGGCCATGCTGCAGCACGAGGCAAAGAACTTCGAGGTAGCCGAGGCCCTTATCCGGCAAGGGCTTGCCATCCGACAGAAATTCTTCGGTCCGGACTACCTGGACGTGGCTGAATCGTACGAGCACCTGGCCATCACGCTCAGTAAGCAAGAGCAGTACGTTCAGGCCGAGTCGCTTATGCGGCGGGCGCTTACCATCCGACAAAAAACGCTAGGTCCGATTCATGGCAGTGTGGGCCGGGCGTTACACAACTTGGGTACATTGCAGGAACTACAGAAGAGAACAGACCAGGCCGAGGTGCTCTACCGGCGTGCCATGCGGATTACCAAGGAAGCACTTGGGAGCGAGCACATCAGTCTTGCGCTGACGCTTGTCAACCTGGGCGGATTGCATGCCGACCGATGTGAATGTGATACGGCCGAACAACTTTATCGACAAGCAAACTCTATTCTCGACAAGGCACTTGGTGCCGAAAATCGGCGCACCAGACGTTGCCTGAAACACCTTTCAGCTTTGCCGGAAAAACGCAAGACCTGCTCAGCGGCCGCTGCCAAGGGACAACCGCTTCCGGTTAAGCGCAACCAAGAATTGCATGCCAACGGCCATGATGAAGGTATTATGCCCTTGTCGATCATGCAGATACCTTTTCTGCAAGCTGCCTTAACCGAACTTCTACAACGGCGGTCCAGACAAACCTTGACCAGTAAATCTGGTATAGCAAGATGCCCGGACGGAAAGATCGACCCGGGAGAAGACTGCGATGATGGTAACACGAGCAACTGGGACGGCTGTACAACCTGTTTCATCAGTGAGTTCCTGGTACGTGCCGTTCGTCTTGAAGAGGGCGACACTCTCCGGCCCGAAGTTCAGAAGGGCGGTGATTTCCGGGTCGACATTCAGTCAACTGAAGACCGTGTGATTCCGCCAACGGATGAGCAAGGCCGCGAAGTGCGGATCTGGACAGCCTCCCCCTCGAATGAAAATGGTGCGAATCTATTCGGGCAACACCTCGATGCGGACCGCAACAAGACGGGTGAGCAATTCCAGATCAACACTTTCAGCTCAGTCGAGCCGCAGAGCGTAGTGCTGACACCTCATCCACAGGGCGGTTTCGTAGTAGCCTGGACGGACGACGGCAAACAAAGCGGTCAGGCCGGAGTCTACCTCAGACGCTATTTGGCTGACGGACCACAGGAGCAGAGTGAACTGCCTGTCAGCTTGAACAGTCAGGCCTCGCCCCGGTCACCGGCATTGGCCTTCTGGCCAGATGGACGGATGCTGGTGGTATGGATCGCCTCGGTCGGGAAAGATGAGGAGTCAATATTTGCGCAACGTTACGATAAGAATACTGAACCTCGCGGCAGGTTGCCCTGGTGAGTATAGCCAATATCCGCGAAGATCAGTTTAGGGGCTGCAACGAAACAACTCGCCTGGCGCTCCTGGCTTCCACCAAAAAAGGGTGCCAGCTTAATAAGTAAAAAGTCGACAATGAACAATATCAAAATCGTCTTCAGTCTGTTGAAGTATAGAGAAATCGCTCGCACGGCGTTTTATGATGGGGCGACATGTGACTGATGAGAGCGATTTTGGGTACGAGCCCAAACCAATTCATTACAGGTGGTAAACAAAAACCCTACTGATACTTGCTCAGTTATGTCTGAAGCAATCCGGCAAATACCTAGCCAGGTGCGAATGCGATTTCGATTTCTCGGGCGGTAAATGCGGGCGCAGGAGGAAAGCAGCCTTCAGGAAATTTTGCCGACC
>JAFDKH010000403.1 GCA_019307065.1 Deltaproteobacteria bacterium | reverse complement strand
TTTTCAGAGTAGTAACTTTCCATCCTAGTTGAATTCGAACCGGGTGTCTTCCAAGCCTTTTTTCGCTTCAAAATCTGACGGGTCACATTTTAACACTTTGCCATACCATTCAAAAGCATTTTTATAATCGCTATTGGAATCGCCGGAACCATCTACTGCCCGCAGGTGATAGGCCTGGGCAATCCACTTGACCAAAGCCGGATCAGCGCACGGCCCTTCGGCGGCGTTGAGACACTCATACGCGGCCGACAGATAGCGAATCGTCCGGTTAAGATTCTTGGTGCAGATATCTCCGCCAAAATAGGCAAATCCAAGTGATTTCTTTGCCTGGCAGTTGTTGGGGTCGAGAACCAGCAGACGCTCGAAGGCAGCGACACCGTTGGCGCAGTCGGACATCTGGTAGAGGTAGGTATTGGCAATCCGCTCAACAATATTTCTTCCTCGTCCTCCATCTCCTCTTCCATTTCCTCTTCCTCTTCGTCTGGATTGGCCAGGTGAAGAGCACACAGGGCGGCGTTCTTGTATATGCTGGAGGAAATCGAGTCGATACCTTCGGCAATGCGCAGATCGTAATACTCAAGTGCCTCGGCGTACCGTTTCATGTTGTGGTAGGAAACGGCGATATTCTGGAGCAGTCGTTCCTGGCTGGGACGCTCTTCAAGAGAGCGCTTGTAATACTTGGAGGCGTTGTAGTAGTCTTTCGGCTTCTGATAAAAATAGGCGTCGCCCAGAATCTTGTTGAACTCGGCCTGGTTGATTCGTGACTCGTAGTTTTCATCCTGCCGGCCAACCCACTGTTCGTGGTTGTGCATCGCCTCGGCGGACCTGGCATAGTCCCTAGTACCCCAGAGCGACTTACCGAAGTAGAAATAGATGTCTCGCGGCTCGAACGGAATGGCGAGAACCTTCTCGAAATACTCGACCGCCTCCTCATAGCGACGGATGTTCTGATACGACATGGCGGTTTCGAAAAAGACACGGACCGAAGAAGAGTCCGGCTCAATACCGGTCAGTTCGATATATTTTTCGTAGGAACCGATGACATCCATAAACCGCTGGGTGCGTTCCTGGCGATCGCGAATCGAGCGGGCCGCCTTGAAATAGATACCTGCCGCACGGTTCCAGGCAGGCGCGAAAGTGCTGTCTTTGGTAAGGACAATGCGCAACTTCTCGATGGCGCAGTTGTAGTCTTTCATCTCGAGGCAGGCTTCAGCCCAGCGAAAGTAGACTTCGGTCGAAGCCGTGTCGACAGCCAGTGCCTTTTCATACGAGGCAACGGCCAACGCCGGCACACCCTGATAGAAATTGACATTACCCAAGGCGATGTGGTAATCGGCAACAGCAGAGTCTTTGGCGAGGGCGCGACGGATGGAACGGTCGGCATCCTGATACTTCTCCTGCGCCATGTAAGTGAGGCCCATGCAATACTCGAAAGTGTCTTTCATGTCGCGAGCTTTTTTCAGCCCTTTGGAGAAAGTCTCTTCGGCTGCCTCAAGTTCACCCAACTCAAGCTGACAGAGGCCGAGGTAGTGCATCGACTCGTAGTGCTTTTTCTTCTTGTCCAGGGCCAACTGAAGCTGATCCCGCGCCTGCACCCACTTACCCTGGTTGAAATAGATTCGACCGAGCACATGATAGTTGTAATGATATGTGGGATCGGTTTCGATTTCTCTTTCCAGGCGTGTGATAGCCTGGGCGGTATCGCCCGCAGCCAGGGCGTTTTCGACTGCCTCGTTCAGTGTTGCAGCACTCAAAGAGGCGGCCCAGGTAACGGCGATCACAATCGCCGCAAATGATAGAGCTAAGATGTTCTGTTTCAATGTCTTCTTATCCATTTTTTCTAACACAAGCGGTTTAATTTATGTTATTGCTCTATAAAGTCAAGCCCAAAATTCTCGCGATTGTCTATCGACGAAATTCTGGCCGAGTTCGTGCACTCGGCTACAAGAAATCGATACAGTTGGTAGCCGAAGTAGACTATACCTGCCAGCCCGGCAACCAGCCGAAAAGGTGCGGATAGTCCCGTCGCCGGGTTCAATTGAATGTACAAACCGCTGGCCATAATCAGAATTCCAGACATCAGATTCATTACTCGAGCGGCCTTTGCCATGGCCAGACTCCTTCTCTTTATACAGCTACCGAGCAGCAGACGATTTCTTCCTCAAGGGATTTTTCCACCGTTCAGAGAGCTGTCTTTTGGAGTACAACTGTGACAATAAAGATGCCGCAATCACAGTCTGGAGCTAAGTCTAACGCAGACAATAGAATAGGAAATGCGACCACTGCCGTAGACGAATACAAATCGGCCGGAACGCAGTTCCTGCGTCGAATACCTCCCGCCCGATTATTGACGCTATTATACTATTGTGGTTCAGGCACTTGAGCAGGTGGCCCCGGATCTGATCCCCCGAGCCAATTGAACCAAATTCGTACGTTTGCTTCGTTTAGATAGCGCAGATAGATCAAATCTTCGAACGGCCGGGGGGAACCGTCAAGTCCCATCGCCGGGAAGAACAGTATGTCGTGGGCACGGGCATTCAGGATATTTCGAGCCCGGTGAAAATCGGTGCTGACAGCGGAAAGACGGTTCTTACCAGCGGTGTCAATTGCAATCCGACAACTGACCAGTTCGGGAGTCATCCCCTGGTGAAACGAATCCAGAATCTCGCCCGACCATTCCCGTTTGGGTACCGGCGGCATAACGAGGCCAATAGTATCCGGCAACAGCCTGACACGAGCTCGATCCCACGGTTTCAGCTCGGCGACAGCATTTGGGTCAATTGGGGCAGATGGGTACTTCACCATCGGGTAGAGCGAAACAATCAGGAGACTACTCGACTCAACTGCGCGGCCATCGATTCTCAACGGCGTGTACTTCCCCCAGTGAATCGCCGACTTGATCTGATTGCTGAATTTACGGGTAAGAGTGGGGATATCAATCCCGAGTACCCCCATCGCCCGCCAATATAGATTGTAGTAACGAACGGTTTGATTGGGATCGACCGGAAAACGGACAATCGGTTCGGCAGTTACACTACCTATCTGAAGGTCCACCAGGAGCGACATCGGCGACACCACCCCTCCGACCAAACCTGGTTCAAAATGATACCGTACCAGGAACGGACCATATCGCTCGGCGTATACTGAGTCGTTCGGTGACACGGGTGTCATACCGCACACTTGGCCAGCGGTGTCAATTTCCAGAACAATCGGCACCAAGCGCTCGGCTTCCTTCGGAGCTATAGCTCTGTAGGTGCGATTGTTTATATCAAATGGAGGAGCCGAGACCGGATAGGGCAGAATGAAACCGAAATGTGATGGTCGCGGCGCAATCGGTCGGGACAGGTCAACCAGCGACCAGTCGGGTCCACCACAGCCAAACAGCCAAATAAGGCCGAACAGAATCGCTACGATGATCACTTTGAAAAAATTCATATCTATACTACCATCAAACTATCAAGTTGCCTG
>JAFDKH010000214.1 GCA_019307065.1 Deltaproteobacteria bacterium | reverse complement strand
AAACGCGGGGAACTTCACTTGATTCGTGCTCGTGTGCCACCCCCGCGGGCAAAACGAGCCGCTCGCAAGTAGAGGGGTTTTGCAGCGGAATCATATGAGACCCTCCGACCCCGTACCTTACTTGCCCTTGAACTTGGCTTCACGCCTTTCGATGAAAGACAGCATGCCTTCCATGGCGTCTTCGGATGTCATCAGTCCGCGCGCCTGACCTTCGAGAATATCGACCGCAGCCTGAGGGCCATGCTCGACTGCCAGCCGGGCCGAGCGAATTATTTCTTTGACCGCCAGAGGCGCCTGGCGGGCAACCGCCTCGGCCAGTTCAACGGCCCGCTCGACCTGACGGCCGACCTCGACGACCTCCTGCAACACTCCGATCCGCAGGGCCTCCTCGGCCCCAAACTCGTCGCCGGTCAACAGGTAGCGCATGGCGTTTCCCCAGCCGGCAACCTGGGGCAGGCGAACTGTGCCCCCGCCGAAAGGCATGATTCCTCTTTTTACTTCCATCTGCGCAATGCGCACATCTGTCGCGCCGACCCGAATATCGGCCGCCAGTAACAACTCGAGCCCGGCAGTCAAACACCATCCATGAACTGCACAAACCAGCGGCTTGGTCCGGCGCGGCTCACTCAAATCAACGATGTCTATCTTGCCTTCGGGGAATATATTCTCGCCCGAAGCTACCGCCGGCCCGACTTCGGCCAGGTCCAGCCCGGTCGTAAAATGATCGCCATGGCCGAATAAAACTGCACAGCGCAGATCGTCGTCGGCCTCAAAAACCTCGATTGCCCGGCCGAGTTGACGCAACATCGCCAGATTGAACGAATTCATCTTTTCGGGACGATTGAGCCCTATCAGAAAAACATGCCCTTGCGTCTCGGTTGTCACCGTTTCAGATGCGGTCATAACCTGACTTCCCAGAGGAATTTTTAAGTTTCGTAATATCGGCCCGAAGACTTTCGGGACCGCAGGCGACTACATGCCTTCGCCGGGTGCGCCACCCGGAGGGGCCGTCGGCGCCCCAGCGGGCTTGCCCCTCATTTTTTGTCCGACTTTGGCGCCGGCAAATCCGAGACCATATCCTAAAGCCGCGGCGATTACGATACTCAACACGCCGGGGAAACGACCTGTCTGAACGACGTTGATGACTACACCGACGACGATGGCTGCAATAGAAGCGAAGGCCGCTTCACGAACCGACTCGCCCTCGCTGAGCCGGCCGACTACGATCCCGCCCACGAAGAAACTCAATAGGGCAACGATCAGGGCAAAAGCGATCAGGCCACCATATATACCCAGGTTCATCATCAACGGAAACCCGAGAGGTTCAGCCAATAAACGCCCCCAGAGTTGATTGAGGCCAATAATGATGACTGCGCCGATTCCCACCCATTTCCAGTTGAGATTTTGCATTTTTATCTCTCCCTCTTCCGACTATTATTGTGATTTGAAATCCGACCGTAGCAGGCCTACACGAAAAAGCAACCATTCAGTTTCATAGCATTCCGGCCTTTCCATTGGGTACGATATACGGCAGCCCTTGAATAATTCGCGAAATTTTCACAAAAAATATAAGGATTGCTTCCCAAACCACGAGCTAATGAGTATACTACCTGCCCTCAACCCAAATTACTGGAGGTAAATCTATGGAGTCCAAAGTCTGGCACGGACCCAAATGGCCCAAGGACATGCCCCACGAGATTAGCGGCTACGACAAGCCATTATCTTCGCTTATCGACGATGCGGCTCGCGACTATCCTGACAATGTCTATACGATCTTCAACGGGGCCAGCCGAACCTACGCCCAGGTACAAGATACAGCCAACCGGATCGCCAACTTTCTGATCTCGCGCGGAATAAAAAAGGGCGACCGGGTAGCCATCTTTTTACCCAACTTGCCTCACTATCCGGCCATCTTTTTCGGGATCGTCAAGGCCGGGGCGGCCTGCGTTACCTGCAATCCGCTGTATAAAGCCGACGAGTTGAATTACCAGCTCAAGGATTCAGGCGCCAAGGCCGTCTTCGTCATGGATCACCCGGAATTTTACCCGACCGCCCAGAAGGCAGTCGCCGGTAGTGATGTCGAGACAGTCGTCGTTTGTAGCGTCAAATCATATCTGCCCGGAATGAAGGCCTTCATCGGTGGTCTTCTGGGCAAGATCCCCAAAGCCGAAAGCCACGACCCGGGCCACTTCTTCTTCGATGAAATCGTAGCTTCGGCAAAAGCCGAAGCGCCGAATATTGAAATTAATCCCGCAAAAGACCTGGCTCTGGTGATCTATACCGGGGGAACAACCGGGGTTCCCAAAGGTGCCGCGTTAACCCACTCCAACTTCGTCTACGACGTAATGGCTGTCCAGGAATGGGCCCAGGTGCCACACGATCCCGGGGGACCGCCGGAACCGGCCAGGAAAGGCGGCTATCACACGTTCATGGGCATATTGCCGTGGTATCATAGCTTCGGCATGACCATGTGCATGTTGTGGGCGTGCCATACCGCCTCCAAACTGGTTTGTGTACCCAATCCGCGCGCCGGTAATCCGCCCTTTACCGATGTGCTCAAGGATGTCCAGAAATACAAGGTCACCATGTTCACCGGCGTGCCGACTATTTACGTGGCCTTTACCAATCATAAACTCATCGATCAATTCGATCTCCGTTCGATAATGGCCTGCGGCTCGGGTGGAGCGCCCTTGCCGGCCGAAGTGGCCAAACAATTCGAATCCAAAACCGGGGCGGTCATTTTCGAAGGCTACGGCTTGAGCGAAACTTCCCCCCTGGCAACCTGCAACCCGACCAACACCGAAGATCGCAAATTTGGTTCGGTCGGATTCCCAATACCCAGTACAGATGTAAAGATTGTAGACCAAGATACCGGTCTGCAAGAGCTGGCCCAGGGTGAAGACGGAGAGATTGCAATCTGTGGACCCCAGGTAATGCAGGGTTATTGGAACAAGCCAGAGGAAGACCAAGCTGTCTTCAGACAGATAGATGGCAAGCGTTTCTTCTTGACCGGTGACATCGGCCACTTCGACGAAGAAGGCTACATCTTGATCACCGATCGCAAGAAAGATCTAATCCTGGTCGGCGGATTCAATGTCTACCCCCGGGACGTCGAAGAGGTTCTTTACAAGCACCCCAAAATTGCCAATGTGGCCGTGGTCGGAGTGCTAGACCCCAAGAGCGGAGAGAAAGTTAAGGCCTTTATTCAACTCAAGCCGGGCCAGGAAGCCAGCGAAAAAGAAATGCTCGAATTCGCTCATGAGCACCTGGTCGGCTACAAGCGGCCCAAATTAATCGAGTTCCGTGCAGAACTTCCCGTGTCGGCTGTGGGTAAGGTGCTCAGGCGGGTCTTGCGCGACGAGGAACGCGACAAAGCTAAAAGCTAGCCTGACCTTGGACTTCCGTCTCAAGGCATGCTATGAAACATGCGTATCTAGAATAAAAGGAGCGAAAGGTTATGTTAAAAAAAGTTAAAAAAGCGGCCATGAACCAGGCCATGAAACTGATGTCGAACCCCAAAGTAGGCAAGCTTCTATCTGATCCGCGAGTGATGAACGCCATCACCAAAGGTTTTGAAGTTCACGGTCAAATCAGGAACTCTGTCGAGGGCAAGCTACGCACACTGGCCGACTCGTTGAACTTGGTCTCTAAAGAAGAGTTATCCAACATTACATCCAAGCTCAACCAGGTCGAAACCAGTGTCGGTGATTTGGTTGCCAAGGTAGAAGAAGTCACCAAGAAGCGGGTTGTCAGAAAAAAGAAAAAGACTAGCGAGCCCAAGTCTTAATAAGTCCTATCTCTATTTCGTACCGAAAAGTCGATCTCCGGCATCGCCCAATCCCGGCAAGATATATCCCTGCTCGTTTAGCTTATCGTCCAGGCTGGCGGTGTAAATTTCGACATCGCTGTGCTTAGACTCGATATTCTCAACTCCCTGCGGCGCAACCACCAGACAGATAACCCGGATATCCGTACAAGCGGCTTCTTTCAGTATTTCGATTGTGGCCAGCAGTGAATTCCCGGTCGCCAGCATGGGGTCTATGATGACCGCGCTTCGTTGCGAGATATCGGCGGATAGTTTCTGATAGTAGCTGACCGGTTCCAGGGTTTCTTCATTACGGTATAGGCCGACAACATTCACCCTGGCCGAGGGGATCAAATCGAGTACTCCCGGCAGCATCCCGATTCCGGCCCTGAGAATAGGCACTACCGCGACCTTCTTGCCCGAAATATTCTCGACTTCTACAATGCCCGCCCAGCCCTCGACTTCAATCTTCTCCATTTCCAGATTTGCGAAAGCCTCATAAGCCAGTAAATTTGTAATCTCACGGGTCAAATTCCTGAACTTGGCCGTCGAGGTGCTAGCCCGTCTGAGCAGACCCAGTTTGTGACGTACCAGCGGATGAGAAACAACATGAAGTGGCATAGTCTGCCTCCCTTTATCTTCTATTTTCTACCACAGTGATTTGACCATAGCCAATAGAGGATGCTTAACTAGCTGCAAAATTCTTGCGGAGGATCAAAATGAATTATTCCAACCTGGTCAAGACTACTTTTCTGACGATGGCTGTCGGGCTGGGGCTGGCCGCGAATGCCCTGGCAGCCGAGGGCCGCCTGCTGCGATTTCCCGATATAACAAAAGATAAAATCGCTTTCGTGTATGCCAACGACATATGGCTGGCAGCCCGATCGGGCGGAATGGCGACCCGCCTGACGGCCCACCCCGGCCAGGAATGGTTTCCTAAATTCTCGCCGGATGGAAAGTGGATCGCTTTCACCGGCGACTACGACGGCAACCGTGAAGTCTATGTCATGCCGATAAGCGGCGGAGAACCCAAGCGGTTGACTTATCATCCCGACGCCTTCCCGGGCGTGCCCGAGAGATTCGGCCCGGACAATATGGTTTTGGGCTGGACAAAATCGGGCCGGATTATTTTCCGTTCACGACGAGATCAGTGGAACATTTTCATGGGAAGACCCTGGACGGTATCGCCCCAGGGGGGCTTGCCCGAACCGCTGGCAATTCCCTACTCCGGTTTTTTGTCGTTCTCACCTGACGGGCGCAAACTGGCTTTCAATCCAACTTGTCGCGAATTTCGAACCTGGAAGCGCTATCGGGGAGGCATGGCCCAGGACATTCATATTTACGACCTGGTCAGCCGGCGCTCCGAGCCAATCATCGACAGCGACGCGGTTGATGATTTTCCTATGTGGCATCAACAAACAATCTATTTCGTCTCCGAACGAGACAGGCGCGCAAATCTGTACGCCTACGACCTGCCAACTAAAAAGACGCGTCAACTGACCAAGTTTACCGATTTCGACATTAAGTTTCCCAGCCTGGGCCAGGCGGCAATAATCTTCGAACTCGGCGGCCAGCTGTACACTTTCGACCTTGATTCACAAAAACCCCAAAAAGTCGCTATTGAGATTCCCAGCGACCTGGCTTTTGCCCGCCGGCATTTCATAGAGGCCGAAGACAATATCGAAGAGTTCTGGCTGGCCCCGGACGCCAAGCGGGCCCTCTTCGTCGCCCGGGGTGAATTGTTCAGCGTCCCGGCCGAGAAAGGTGTTGTCAGAAACCTGACCCGCACTTCCGGCATCCGTGAACGCCACGCCCAATGGTCGCCGGACGGTAAAACAATCGCCTACCTGTCGGATGAAGGCGGAGAATACGACTTGTATATCCGCTCTGAAGACGGCCAGGGCAAACCCGAGCGCATCACCAAGGACGCTGATTGTTTCCGTTTTAGCGTCGAATGGTCGCCCGACTCCAAGAAACTCCTGTTTGCCGATAAGAACCTGCGTCTTTTTTTCGTAGACATTAAAACGAAGAAAACCACCTTGATCGACCAGGCTGAATACTGGGAGATTCGCGACTACAGTTGGTCAGCGGACAGCCGTTGGGTGGCCTATGCCAAGCCGGCCAGAAATATTTTCTACAGCATCTACCTGTATAACCTCGAGACCAAAAAATCCTCGCCGGTTACGTCGGATTTCACCAACGACTACGCCCCGATTTTCGACCCGGACGGTAAATATCTGTACTTCCTCTCCGGCCGGGATTTCAATGCCACCCTGGCCGGATACGAGTCCAACTTTGTCTACACTCAATCCGATCGGCCTTACGCCATAACCCTGCGGGCTGATTTGCCTTCGCCCTTTGCTCCCCAAAGTGACGAAACCGAGACCGGACCGGCCGCCGGCAAGAAAACAGAGTCAAAGAAATCGCTTTCTTCAAGTAGTAAAAAAAAGGAGGCCAAAGGCATCGACCTGGCTGGAATCGAATCGCGGGCGGTCGCCTTTCCTGTCAAGCCGGGCAATTACTGGGGGCTCCGGGCGGTTTCCGGCAAGGTCTTGTGGATGTCCGGGCAGGTACGCAAGTTGACCGGCGAACCACCCAAAGATAATTCGTTGCGCATTTTCGATATGGAGAAGCGAAAAGAAGAGCAAGTTCACTCACCGGTCGAAAATTACGAAACCTCTTTCAGGGGCGAAAAGCTGATCTATCGCAGCGAAAAGAAATACTACATCGTTGAGGTCAAACCCGATCAAAAACCCGATAAAGATCGCAAAGCCCTGAATCTGGCCGGACTGAGCATGTCGGTCGATCCACCAAGTGAATGGCGCCAGATGTTTTTCGAAGCCTGGCGGCTGATGCGTGACTATTTCTATGCCGTTAACATGCATGCCCAGAATTGGGCTGAGTTGCGCGACAGATATGCCGGTCTGCTCCCCTATGTGGCCCAGCGCGCCGATCTGACCTACTTGATCGGCGAGATGATCGGCGAGTTGGGAGTCAGTCATTCTTATGTCGGCGGAGGTGACGAGCCCGAAACCGAGTCGGTCGACGTCGGGCTGTTGGGAGCCGAGCTCGAAGCCGATCTCGGCAGCAATCGCTATCGCATCAAGAAAATCTACCGCGGCCAGAACTGGACCAAGAAGCGCCGCTCGCCGCTGACCGAGCCCGGCTTGAATGTCAGCCCTGGCGACTACATCTTGCAGATCGACGGTCGTGAGCTCGAAGTCCCGACTCACCCGTCGAGCTTGTTACTCAATCGAGCCGACCAGCAGACTACTTTGCTGATCAACAAGATCCCATCCCGGGCCGGCTCACGCGAAATCGTAGTCGTTCCGATCGGTCATGACAGCGGCCTGCGCTACTACGACATGGTTGAGTCAAACCGCCAATATGTCGACAAGCAGTCCAAAGGCAAAATCGGTTACATCCACATACCCGATATGAGTGGTAACGGCTTGAACGAGTTTATCCGCAGCTATTATCCCCAGATTCGAAAAGAAGCCATGATTGTCGACGTGCGCTGGAACGGCGGCGGTTTCGTCAGCCAGATGATCATCGAGCGCTTGCGCCGGGTGGTGGCCGGCATGGATGCCCCGCGCAACGCTAAACCCTTCACCTATCCGGATGCCGCTCATCACGGACCCAAGGTATGTCTGCTCAACCAGTGGTCGGCTTCGGACGGCGACTTGTTTCCGCACTTCTTCAGGCGCTTCGGGTTGGGCAAGTTAATTGGCAAGCGTTCCTGGGGCGGAGTAGTCGGTATTCGGGGCGGCACCAACTTAGTCGACGGCGGCTACCTGTACGTGCCCGAGTTCGCCTACTACGATATTAACGGCAGCTGGATGATCGAAAATCGCGGGGTCGAACCGGACATCGAGATCGACAATCCGCCCGCTGAAGTCATGGCCGGCAAAGACGCCCAACTCGACAAGGCCATCGAGTTGATGCTCGAAGAACTCAAGAAGAAGAGCTACCAGCTACCCAAGCGACCCAAGGACCCGACCGATCGCTGAGACCCTCCGACCCCCGATCAGGTGAAACGATTGCTCCCCCATCGCCGTATAACCAGATAACTGATAACTACTCTGGAAAGACATAACCAGACTGGAGGAGGTTTGACATGAAGAGCTTGAATTTTCTGATTATTCTGGCGGCAACCGCAATCCTTAGTGCAGGTTGTGGCACGCTCGAAGACGGCAGTCTCTGCCAGGACTTGGACGGCGTACTGGTCTGCGAGCCGGCCAATGGCGCCCTGGATTCCCAGGGGCAGGCTTTGTTCGACTCAGGCGGGCTCTCAGGATCCGGGCATAGCTACCTCTGCGAGGATACCTCCGATGGCAAGATATGTACCTGCATGGGACAGCTTGATTGTATGCGGATGTTCGAAAACGAATGCATTAGTGACATGGATGATCCCAACTACGGGTGTAGTGGAAGCGGTTCTGGGGAAATCTGCACCTGCACGGGAACGAGCGGGAGACACACCGACGGCATCGGAACTTCACCGTATTTCCCAGGCGGGTTGAACGCCAGGTAAACGAGGGACGGAGGTCAAGGGACACGCTTTGGTTTTTAGGCTTGCTTACCTACAGGCGATGTCCGATATTTAAGTATATGATGAAAGTAGCATTCAAGTGCGGTGTGGTTTTCTTAGTTCTGGGCTGCCTGATGGCATCCACGGCCCTGGGCCAAGCTAAAAAATCCTCGCGAATAAAACTGCTGAAACCAAAATCGGGGGCCAGTTTTGCCTGGGGCGATAAAGCCCCCGAGATTGTTCTGCGCTGGAGAGGCTCAAGACAATTCAATAGCTACCTGCTGCAGATCTCTCACCAATCTGCTGCCGGACCAATAGTGGCCACCTTCGAGGTTAGTAACAATAGGAGTTTCATTTTCACTCCGAATGCCCGCGGCGAATATCGCTGGTGGGTAGCCGGGATAACCAAAGACGGTCTACCTACCAAGCCGGGTCAAATCCGTACTTTTTCAGTCGACTTCATGTCACCCGGCCCGTTGCAGCCCAGCGCCGGACGGACATACAGCTGGAGCCAACCCGGCCCGCTGGTTCAATTTTCGTGGAGCAAGCTGCCGGTTGCCAAATACCGCCTGGAACTGGCCCTGGATACCAGCTTTCGCAAACAACTTTTCGGCACAACCCTGGTTAAAACTAAATTTTCGAAACGCATTCAAGCTTGGGGTTCCGTTTTCTGGCGTGTGCGCGGCATGGACCCGATTACAAAATGGAGCCGGACGCGCAGTTTCAAGATAGTCCCTCAGGCGCCCAAGCTGGCCAAACCCAAAAACGCAATGACTACCAAGTTTACGGGTAAGAGCACATCAGTCAAACTCAGCTGGCAAGCGGTAGCGCAGGCTAAAACCTACCTTGTCGATATCAATTCCAAAGCAAAAAACACC
>JAFDKH010000402.1 GCA_019307065.1 Deltaproteobacteria bacterium | reverse complement strand
GAAACCAGGCCGGCTGACCGACGAGGAGTTCGCGGCAATAAAAATGCATCCGACGATCGGGGTCTCGATTTTGGAGCCGATCAACTTTCCCTGGAACATTGCAACCGCGTGTATCGCACAGCCCGGGACACCGATTGGATCGAAGCTGAGTTTAAGCGTTGTCGGGGTTCTCAGTTCGATCCGGATGTGACTGATGTCTTTCTTGCGGAATTCAGGGCGGGCAACCTGATAGTTGAATCCTTGCGGACCTGACGAACGAATTTGTTCTTGGGCTAGGCCTTAGTCTCTGATCTTCCATGCTGAAGCAATTCGTCCAGAATTCAGCCCTTTCAAAAAAGCATCGACGACCAGTGGGTCAAATTGAGAACCCCGACAACGCTTAAACTCGGCTTCGATCCACTCACTTGGGCGGGCTTTGCGGTAAAGCCTGTTGGTGCTCATGGCCTCATAGGCATCCGCGACCCGGGTGATGCGGGCCGCGAGAGATGTTTGATCTCCGGTCAGGCCGTCAGGATATCCGCTGCCGTCGTAGTTTTCGTGATGCTGGCGAACTACCGCGACTACATCGGCCTCGAAATCGATTGGTTCGACAATTCTGGCGCCAATCTCAGGGTGAGTTTTGATCACCTCGAACTCCAAGTTGGTAAGTTTTCCCGGCTTCAGGAGGATTTCATCCAGGATGTCAATCTTGCCGACATCATGGAGCAGGGCGCCGATGTATAACGAACCAAGGGCATCTTCGCCGACTCCCAGACTGCGACCCGCCTCGAGCGCATAGGCGGCAACTTTTTGGGAATGATGAAATGTGTGCCGATCTTTGGCGTCGACGGCCTCGGCCATGGACAGCGCGGCCTGTGAAGCATACTGGCTAACCTGCGCAGGTATTTCATCGATAGTCACGCAGGCTCCCTGTCTCTTGCGTCGCAAGGCCTGATGAGTTTGGAGAGCTTGCCCGAGTCGACTTTGGCAAGAACCTTTTCGACTGCCCTGAGCATAGAAGACGATTCGGCTGGTTTTCTGACGAACAGACAGCCGTGCCGGAATTCAAGATCATTGACAGCTTCGAGCTCGCGGCCGCCGGAAGTGATTATCAGGCGTGAAAGCAGCCGCGGGTAATCCGCCTCCAAAGAGCGAATGAAGATGGTTCCGCCGGGACCAGTCACCGAGGCTTCGGCAACAATCAGGTCAAAATTGGTATCCGCCAGCAAGCCCAGGGCGCTGGCGGCATCCTGCACCCCGACTATTTCGACCTGGTCGTGAAGAATTCGCCGATAGGCACTGATGATCATCGGCTCGTCTTCGACAACCAGCATAGTCGGTAGTTTTTTCTGGCCCATGGGTTGCATCGAATACCTCGCTAGTCGGTGATCAACAGTTGGTGCGGTAGTGAATCAAGTAGTGGATTTTGATGTTGTTGATATAGTTAATCGTGCTGGAATACATTTTTATCTTCCACCAGCCGGTACCCATAGATGACGAGTAGATAACTTTTTGAAACACACTATTTGGATGTGTGCTGGATGCCCGGAATGTAGAACTTTGGTACAGATACAGCGCCATCATGCTGTGGCTGTCGCTGTAATCTTCGGCCCACCATATTCCGGCCCGCAGATCGCAGGCGCCGGAGCCGACATAGAAATGAACGTATTGACTCTCCCCGGGATCGATATATCTGATGCCACTAGCCCAGACAGAGTTTGAAATCTCGCCCAGTTCGAGATCGCCGGCCCCGTCCCTGTCGTCTAAGTCGCTGCCGCCCTCGTCGCCGAAGGTTATCATGGCGGCGTAGACGGCGCCCGGGTCGGAAGACCAGCCGCGGTAGTCGTAGTAGTCGCGCAAGAGAGTTGCCGCCCCGCCGGCGAAGGCGGCCGCCGGGCAGGTGCCGCTGCGATAGGTGTAGTTCGAGGCGCCCGAGTTGGCTGCCACATAGATGCCGGTCGGGGCCGAGATGTCGGGTTTGTAGCGGCCGCCGCCGTTGGTGCCCCCGGATTGCGGCGAGTAATCGTAGCCGCTGGAAGTGTAGTAGCCGCCGACGCCGAGGACCTTGTGAGCAATGGCCGGGGAACGGGCAGAATGTGAGGAGATATTCCCGACCGGGGCAATTACGATCACGCCTTCGTCGTAGAGATCGTCGGCAGCCAGGGCGATTGTGCCGTTTTCGTTCTCGCTGGCTGCAATATTGGCCACGATGACGTCGTCGTAGGCGTCCAGATAGTTAAAGGCCCTTAGGACCGCTGACTGGTAAAGAACGCTGTGATCAGTGTTTAAATAGACGTTCATCGAATCGACCAGGGCGCCCGGGGCTACTCCGCGATACAAATCTCCCCCGTTGTCGTTGCCGGCCAGGATATCGGCCATGCCGGTCCCGTGACCGTGGCTGGCTACCGGATCTGAGACGTTATAATAGTAGCTCCAGGGCCAAAAGGGGTAGTAAGAGCAGTTCGAATAGAGCGAGTAGGCGCAATCGCGAAGCAAATAAATTGGGTCGGGATTGTTGAAGACATTGTGGGAATAATAGACCCCGGTGTCGACCAAGCCGATTCGATAGCCGCTGCCGTCGTAGCCGGCGACTTCGAAGGGGTCGCTGTCCTGACGGTCGCGCACGTCGTCGACCTGGTAAGAGGCCGGGGTTTCGTCCGACTCGGCCGGGGAAGCCGCGATGATCTGCGGATACATTTCCAGAAGTTCGCGCAGGTCGGCGACAGACAGGTTGGCGGCAATCACATTGCCGACCCTGAATTGTTCGGTGACCTGGCCGCCCATTTTTTCGATGGCGGTAACAATCGGACTGCGATCCAGGGCGCGCAATTGATCGTCGGCGTTTTGAATCAG
>JAFDKH010000213.1 GCA_019307065.1 Deltaproteobacteria bacterium | reverse complement strand
CCGGGGAATCATCATCACCCGCTCGAAAGTAAATACCGCAGACTTTCCCCAGGGTAGCATTCGCTCTTGCGGCTTGGGCAGCTCGATCAACTCTTTGACAGGTTTCGGCTCGACGACTTTTGGGGCTGCTTTTCGTCGTCGTCTTCGTGACCTGCGTTTTGACCTTTTGCGCCTTTTCCTGCGACTGGCTTTTTTCTCACTCTGGATTTTTTCCCATTCTTCTTCGGTCGGCGCTAGATGGTCCAAAAGAAAGTTATATGCCTTTTTCAAGACCTCATCGGAGGCCTGGCCTTTTTCGAACAAGCCCACAAAGACTTGAACTTGGGAACTGGGCGGTGCGCCCTGGGCGTGATAAACGGCCTCGGCGGTCGCTATGAACCCGAGCCCGCAAAAACTCTGGGCCCATTTCAAAGGAGCTGAACGACCAAAGGCCAGCGGGGCTTTGCAGCCGGCCTGGAGCTTGAGTACCAATTGATATGATTGCAGTTCGCCTGCCTGCCCAGGCGGTAAGCAGGCGGCCAGTTTTTCCAAGACTTCGAGCCCATCCGGGATACCCGAGCTTGAATAAAGGTCATCCGTAGCAAGCGTATGATTGGTGAGATCAACTATCGGCAACCGAACTTGATTGGCCTTGTCAAGCGCAGCTGCAAGTTTCTGGGCCGCGGCCTGCGACTCATACCCGCGGCTGGTTACCAGGTGCCTGGCAACACCCTCCTGCATAAAGCTGACAGCCGCGGCCTCTTCGAGCTGCTGAGGGTACTTCTTGGAATAATTTGCGGCCATCTTCTCGGCCAGCAACCGAGTAGACGCTTCATCGAGCACAACGATGAAGGGACTCGATTTGTCCGGACCGCCTTTTGAGCAGCCCAGGAAGCCTTGCAGTAAGGCAATCAACAGCCAGACATGCTTGGTCGATCTGAAAAATATCATTTTTTTCGTTCTTGCAATTCGTCGATCGTTTTTGCCAGGGTATCAACCTCGCTATAGAATTTACTCAGAACCGGATGTTTGACCCGTTTATCGAAGAGGTCCTCGCCGATGTCGGCAATTGAATTCATTAGATGCAGTTCGACGCGTTTGACATCCTTCTGTTTGGATATTTTCTGACGTTTTAGTTCCTCGATCATCTCCGCCCCACCGGATTCTTCCAAATCAGCCAATTCGTCTTCAAAATCAGTCAGGCGTTCTTCGGCCTCGCCTTTATCTTTATTGAGTTGTTTGACTGGTTTGTCGTAAGAACGTATCTCGCGACGCCAATCGTCGAGATCTTTTTTACGTTTGAGAATCTCGATTTTCATCCGTTTGATGTTCTCGATATGAATTTTGGCCCGATCGAAATCTTCCTTCTCTTCAAAGTTTTTCTGTTTATTTATCTCATCGTTCAGGGCTTTTTCGGCAAATTTGAAATCATATTCGCCACCGGCCAGCTTCTTTTTAAGCGGTGTTACTTTGCTCTTTTTGACTGTTAGCGTTTTCTGATGGCGCTTGATCGCGTTTTTGTTTTTTTCAATTTCGAGCTTAAGCTCTTCGATCCGGTCGGCGGCCGACTTCTGAAAATCCTCGAGTTCGGTTTCAATGAATTCGAGCTCGAGCCGCCGGTCGCTCAGGCTCTCTTCAGCCTTGGAATATACATCGATCAGGGCCGGACTAACCGCCGAGAACATGTCAACCATTTTTGCTTTTTCTCCAAGATCCCGCAGCAGCTTTTCATATTCATTTTGAGCTTTGTCCAACTTCGATGCCATTGTTGTTTCCTTCCATTTTACGCTTACCGGTCGGTCTATTTCTTGAAACTATCAGCCGTCCAGTCTTTGTATACCTGGATCTCCATTTTCCCACCCTGCTTCCAGTCTGACGGCAACAGCCTGCGCGACCAGGGTGGAAAACCCTCCATTGTCAAAACGACTTCATATTCGCGTTCGGGATCAATCTTGCCGATTCGCATGTTAGTCGTACCTACTTTTCGATTGTCGAAATAAACAGCCGCGCCGCTGGGCCTCGAGCGGATAAACAGTGTGCCCAGATCCTTCTGGGCCAAGCGTTCGGCTGACTCGTCGACTACTTCGCTGATAGTCGTGAACAGGCGTGATATTTCGCTCTTGAAAACAATGCCCAATACGACAACAGTCGCTAAGAACCCAAGAATGATAATCCATTTGAGCTTGTTACCTGCCCCGGCATAACTGAAGCTGACGTCCAGATCGTCATCGAGCCCGACTTGGGCCTGATCAGAAACCGAATAGCCCGGCCCGCTGTCAAAACTTGCTATCGGTCGTCCATCATCGCCAAACAAGTTCCCGGGAGCCGCCGCCGAAGCTTGTGATTGCACGTTGCCCGGCCCCGGCTGCGGCGGAGCCACCGGCTGCGCCTGCTCCGCTGGCGGTGCAACAATCTTGGGCTGGTTTATGCGCTGGGCCAACTCCTTGGCAAACAGCTGCTTGAGATAAGCCGCCAGGGTTTTGGACGAAGCTTCTTGGGGAAGCTTGTACATGAACCGTGAAATCGCCAAACGCATCTCTCCGGCCGATTGGTAGCGATCTTGCGGATTACGGGCCAGGGCCCTGAAGACTATCGCATCCAGCTGAGGGGGCAGATTGGGATTAGTACGCGATGGAGTCGGAACATCCGCGCGTTTGACTCTTTCTAAGGTAACCACATCCGTCCCGGCATGGAACAGCCGCTCGAGAGTAAGCATTTCGTAAAAAAGGATTCCGGCAGCGAAGACGTCGCTACGAGCATCGACAGGCTTACCGATGGCTTGCTCTGGCGACATGTAGCCGAACTTTCCTTTTATCACTCCGGCCTCGGTGGCATGAACTTTAGTAGCCGCCCGGGCAATGCCAAAATCGACGATTTGCACTTCACCTTCGTAAGAGATCAGAACGTTCTGGGGCGAAACGTCGCGGTGGACGATGTTCAACGGCTGGCCTTTCTCGTCGTTCTTGCGATGGGCATAGTCCAGTCCGGATAACATCTCGCAAGCAATGTAGAGTGCGTGAGGAACCGACAACGGTTGCTCGGCGTCCAGCCCGAAGTCAAGCAGCTCTCCCAGGTTCTTGCCGTCGACGAATTCCATTGAAATGAAATAAATGCCGTCGATCTCACCCAGCTCATAAACCGGCACAATATTGCCATGCGACAGGTTGACGCAGATCTTGGCCTCGTCAATGAACATCTGTATGAATTCCTGGTGCTTGGCATACTGTGGCAGGATCTGCTTAACCACCATATTCTTCTCGAATCCATCGACGCCATACAGCTTGGCCCGATAGATTTCAGCCATTCCACCCACGGCAAGCCGTTCATAGAGATAATATTTACCAAAGTAGCACGGCTGGAACATACTGACATTTCCTAAGAATCACGTGAATAAAGCGTTACGAAATTAGCAAGGGGCGGTGGCTGGTGTCAACAACAGCAAAAAGAACGTTACTTGCTCACAGACGTTGTTTCACTGTACGATTGATAGACGGGGTTACAAATGGGCAAGAAGCGCAATCAGGATCCACTCGATCCACTCGATGACGAGCCAGAAGAGGTCACTCGCTCAGTAACGGCACCCCAGCCTACTAAAAAGATTAGAAAAGACGTTCATGCGCATGATTCATTCGAAGTCGACATTGATATCGATGATCTCGAAATCAAATCAGATATCGCTGATTTGTTTGCCGACGACGAGCCGGCCACCAAAGAGTTATCGGCTTTTACGCCACCGGACGAGCCGACACTTCAAGAAATCGTCGATCTGTCACTTCCGGCAACCTCCAACGAGCAGGCCTTGCCTTTTTATGTACCCGCAGGCAAGCAAACTCCTTCTCCTGTCCCCAGGACCAACACGCCTCAAGCTACCCCACCTCCGGCACCCAGTCAGCCCGATTTCAATGACTTATTCGACGATCATGTGCAGGAGGGTTCGATCTCCAAAGAAAGGCCTCCAGTCCATGACCTGTCCGAGTTACAGGATTCGGAACCGTCGCCTGTCGACGGCCTGCCGATTTTCGCACCGGCCCTCAGGAAGACGCCACCCACGAGCGACTCGAACCCCAGCAAACCTCGTTTCGCCAAAGGCTACACCGCCGGAATGCAACCGTTAGATATCACTGAGTTTGTTCCCGAGGCCCCCAAAGACAAGAAGAAGAAAGTTCGATCGCGCGGCGGTCGGCCGGCCCCCATGGCCGGGTCGAAGAAGATGGTTCGCCGGCGATTCATTTTCACCGTCACTGTCCGCGATATAATATTGCTTCTTCTGGTGCTGGTACTGGCCGCCGCCTTGTGGGTCGGCTGGACGATTTATCAGGAATTTCGCGCGGACAAAGATCTTGCCAGAGTAAAAAGCGGGCAAGAAATAATCGATGCGACAAAAGCCGAGACGATTAAGAAGGTAGAAGACAAGAAGGAAAAGGATATTCCTTAAATCCCCCCTTCAACAAATCAGGATCACTGTGCATCGACGAGTTTTAGAACCAGGCGGTCCAGTCCTTCAGGCAATTCTTCAAGGGCACAGCCGCTCTCAACCGTAACCGCCGCCTGGGTGGTCTCGCTTGCGATGTTGTACAAACTGGCTGACAAGATGCAAGCCTTGCCCGTCGCGAGCAGCTGGGTGGAAAGCAGCTGGTTGGCGGCCACGGCCCGGCCCAGTTCGATCTGGAATTCGGTGCCGTAGGCTTTTTTGTAGCTATCGCGCTGCCGGTCGCGGATAGCCTGCCGTACGGTTTCACCAGGCACCACCTGGAACCGGCCGGTCCCGGCCAGCTTGGAGACCAGGTAGTCGGTCAGGTTGGCGGCCACCCCCTCGGGCAGCAGGCCGAGCGGGGCCTGCAATTCGAACACCGCCAAGACAGTCGCCGGCGGGGACGCTTCCGGGCTCGGCCTCAGGCGCGACAAGGCCGCCTTGAGTTGGCGGCCCAATTCGTCCAGTTCGGACTGGTGCAGTTCGATCAGACCCGGCAAAGCCGAGCAGCGCCCGACCAGACGTTCAGCCTCCACCCGGGTTCCCACCTGGCAAACCTGAACCTCGGCCCGCAAGGTGAGTCCGCTATCAGCCGGGCGCCGGTGGATCACCACCAGGTAACGCCTAAACAAGGTGGACTCCTGTTTCACTTCCTGGCCGTATAGGAAACCGAGATCTTCCCATTGGGTGCGCAGTACGCCGGACTGCTCGTGCATGCTGGCCGTCTGCAGACCCAGGGCGGTCAGTTCCCGGGCGAGAACCTCGAGGGCTAAAGCAGCCGGCCCGTTAAAGCGCACCGCCCGTTGGGTATGCACGCAAGCGGGAATCGTCGCAGCACAGGCGACTAGCAACAAACTGGCGATCAGGAACCTGCGAGATGACTGCATGATGTTACTCCCTAAAGTGGATAGCGATGTGTACTGAAAACAAGGACTAGTTTGATATCCAAGCGGTGTCAAGTCGTAGGGGGACGTTCTTTCAGTATTTGCATTGATATCCAATACAAGAAATGAGGTGCCACGAAATCACATGAATGAAAATACTGAAAGAACGTCCCCCTACCTAAAGAATTGATCAGAAATCGTATTGTTCGTTATCCGGGTCGAAGTCTTTGGCGGTCAGGCCGGGATTCAGACGGACCCGCGGGTATTCGTAGGATTCGTACAAGCGGCCTTTTCGATCGAGGGTGACCAGTTTGACCGGCAATCCGTTTTCCTTATCGAGGAAGAACTCGGCCTTGGCCCCGTAGTACCAGGGCACGAACACCTGGTCACCTTCGTCGACGTCGTCCGGATCTTCCCAGCCCTTGTTCTGGTTGCTGTAAAGGATCCAGTACATGTCCTGTCCGGTCCGGCGGGCGACGTCCCAAAGAGTCTCGTCTTCTTTGACCGTTATCTTACGCCCCGCCATTGGAAACCGGACTTCGATCTTCCAAACCTTTCTGCCGAACAACTCTCCGCCGTTCGAAATCCGGATGTCGCCTGTCCCGTTTTTAACCGCGCGGCGCAGGTTTTTCGAAATGAGCCGAATTGTGTTTTCGAAACCGAATTCGGTGATCGGATGATGGCTCCTCTTCATTGCAGTCGATCCGCGCGGATCTAGATTCAAGTTGATATCGGGAAACGAACCCTTGTGAACCTTGAGCTCGCCGTCGTTCCAGCCCTGGCGGTAGATCACTTCGCGACCCTTGAAAGGCTTAATGAATCCGAGATAAACCTGGAATGGTCGGGCGAACTTGAAGGAATTGTGCTGCTTGACCAACTTGCCCTGCATGCGTTCCTTGCGGATGATCTCTCCGTCATAGTCTTTCAAGTTTTTCAACGTATTTTCAGCCTGTTGAAGCAGTTTATCTAGCGTTGGAACCGCCGTTTCGGCCGAAACTTTATTCGCCTGGCACCCAATTATGCACCCAATTATGAAAAGTATGAGAATTGCAGCCCTGACTAGCACATCGTCTCCCCTTTCTTACCAGATTCCAACATGTTAGATCCTATTTCAACATTTTTGTCAAGCCTGAGTTCATTTTTGACTTGACAATCTTGACCGCTTGTATAATTATTTAACCGGTCGCCCAGTTAATAACTAAAGTTAACTGACCGACCAACCAAATACAAGCTTTTTTTCGTTGACGAACAAGGAGAATAAAATGGGATTTACCAAGTCAAAAGAAGAACTTGAGAGCTACTACGGACTCGGGGTGCGGAAGTTTTTCGGTGCCAGGATGCTCGCGGTGATGTTCGAAACCAAGCCGGAGACGGTCAAACGATTGTTGCCTCCTCCGCTCGAGCCTCTCGACACACCAACTGGTTTGATGTTCATCGCTCGTTATCCGGAGACCAACCTGGGGCCGGGCTACTTGGAGTCTGCTTTGTTTCTGGGCTGCAGCTTCGAGGGCCAGGTCGGCAACTATTGTTTGTCGATGCCGATCGATTCCGAAGAATCCCGGCTGTACAACGGCCGCGATATTTTCGGCTTTCCAAAAAAGGCAGCCTCGATTCACTTAGAAGAAGACGGCCAAAAAGTAACCGGCTGGGTCGAACGCGGCGGCATCCGTTTTGTCGAGATCAAAGCCGAGATGTCGGGCTCGATGCCGGCCATGCCGCCGACCGGCCCTAATTTTCTTTTCAAGGCCATGCCTAGAATCGATCTGACTCCCGGTTTCGACGGCCCGGTACTATTGTGCAGCCAGCAGACCGAGATCGAGATGAAGGAACTCAAAATCGGCTCGGCCGAGGTCAGCTTCAACGAGTCGGCGGCCGATCCCTGGCACGAAGTAGAAATCGTCAACGTGATCGTGTCCACCATGCTGATTAGCGACAACACCATGCTACCCGGCAAGGTCTTACGCGAAGTCGATCCGCAAGGCTACCTGCCCTTCTATTTCAAGATGACCGATTTCTTTTCCGACCAGGAACAAGGAGCCTGACATGGTCGATTTCGCTTTAGACGAAACCCAGGAGTTGATTATCAAGACCGCCCGTGAATTCGGCCAGGAGGTTCTGCAGCCGGCCGAAGTAGCCCTGGATCGGATTGCCGATCCCGAGGAGGTCTATAAAAGTAAATTGTTTCGCGAGACCCTGGCCAAAGCTTACGAGCTCGGCTTTCACAAGATGTCGCTGCCCGAAGAGTACGGCGGCCTGCAACTCGACACCCAGACCACCGGCATGGTCTGGGAAGAGCTGGGGCGCTGGGGGCCGGGCTTCGCGGCCTCGCTGGTCTCGGCCGCAACAGTCCCGCGCCTGATTACTTTCTTGGCGCCCGGCAACCAGGAATTGATCGATCGCTTCGTGATCCCGTTTTGCCAGGATGAAAAAGGCGAGCACATGAGCGCCTGGTGCTCCAGCGAACCGGAAGTCGGATCGGACGGCAAGAATTACACCGATAAAAAAATCCGTCACTACACTACGGCCACCCGAACCGAAAAGGGATACAAGATCAACGGCGCCAAGTCCGACTTCATCTCCAACGGTGGAATTGCCTCGGTCTACCTGGTCTTCGCCTGCGTTGACTCCTCACAGGGAATCTGCGGCTCGGGGGCCTTCATAATTCCGGCCGACGCGCCGGGCGTGTCTCACGGTAAGCCGCTGGACAAGATCGGCCTGCGAACGCTGAACCAAGCTGCCATTTTCTTCGACGATGTCGAAATCGACGAAAGTTACGTGCTGTTCCCGCACGGGGAAGGCTACCCGATGCTGCACAACTCGATCATCACGGTCGGCAACCTGGGAGTCGGTTATCTGGCGGTGGGCCTGATGCGCGCAGCTTTAGAAGACGCACTAGTGCATTCCCGCGAAAGAATCCAGGGAGGCAAACCAATCATCGAGCACCAGGTGATCGCCGACAAACTCTTCAGGACCCACATGGCAATCGAATCCGCCCGGGCCCTGTTGTGGAAGGGTAGCTGGCTGAGCAAGATAAGCTTTCCCGGCGATCTCAAGACGAGCCTGGCCGCCAAGGTCTATGCCACCGACCAGGCCGTCGAACACACCTGCCAGATGGTCCAGGTCTTGGGCGGCTACGGAATTTCCAAGGAGTACACCCTGGAGAAATACACCCGCGACGCAAAGCTTTTGAAGATCATGGACGGGACCAACGAGACGCTGCTTCTCAAGGCCGCGACTTTGCTGTAGAGCGAAAGGAAGGCAGTATGTCGACCACGACGCGAGATAAGATCCTGATGGCCGCCGATCACCTCTTCGGCAAGGGCGGCTTCGACGCCACGACTACCCGCGAGATCGCCGAGCGCTCCCAGGTCAACAAGGCCCTGATTCACTACCACTTCAAAAACAAAGAGGGCCTGCTGGCCTCGGTCCTGGATCAGTACTACGAAAAACTGGCCCAGACCCTGACCAACTCCCTGCAGGCCACCGGTACCTTGCGCTCGCGGATGCTGCAACTGCTCGATACCTACATCGACTTTCTGGGCCAGAACCGCAATTTCAACCGCATCGTCCAGCGTGAGGCTTCCGGCGGAAAACACATGGACAGGATCATTGCTCACATGACCCCGCTCTTCCAGCTGGCCATCTCAGTCGTGCAGGGGGCCTACCCGTCCACCCGCAGCGGCGAGATGGCGGCCAGCCAGCTGCTGGTCAGTTTCTACGGGATGTGCATCACTTATTTCACTTACAACAAGATGATTGAAGAATTGACCGGGACCAACCCGCTCTCAGAAGAGAGCATCGTGGCCCGCAAGCGTCACCTGGCCCGCATGGTCGACATCATGGTCGCAGCCATTGAGAAACAGGAGACGGCATGATCGATCCAGTCCCTCC
>JAFDKH010000212.1 GCA_019307065.1 Deltaproteobacteria bacterium | reverse complement strand
AAGCCCATACCTGTTGCCAGATCTTCTACACCTGTAACAAATGCATTTCTCAAACCAAACCCCAGCCCGACCAGCAATTTGATCGGTCCGAGCGCAAAGCGGCCGCTCAGCCCGAAGAGCGTGTCCAGCATGACAAAAGACGTGTTGCCCAGCTGGGTTTCACCCATAATAATGTCGGCATCGAAAGCAAGGTAGAGCCCCTTCCAGCCAATGAATCGCCCAAGGTTCAGCTCAATGCCCACTCCGACGGCTGGTTGAACCTTGACATTTCTCGGAATCAGAATACCGCCCTGAGCGTCTAAGAACAACAAGGGCTCTGAAATCTTGTCAGGCGCCTTTGATTTCTCGGCAAGCTCAGGTTCTGGGCTCTTTGCTTTAGTCGTTTGCCCGGATGAGATCGGTTCGTCGGTTTTTACTTTATTGACCAGCTGCTCTTTGGTGCGCGGTGGTTCTTCTTCTTCGCTCTCGGGCGGATACATCACGACCGGCGCCCGGGCTTTGACAGGCGCTGAAGTATCCGGGGGATCTTCGACACTAGGTGGTTTTTTTACCGGGCGCGGTTGTTTCGAAGGCGTTTTTTTAATTTTAGCGACTTTGCGCTCGGGCTTTGGCTCGAGCTTGGTCTCGGGCTTGGGCACAGGCTGGGCCAGCACAGGTTGGTCATTAACTTTGAGTTTCTTTTTCGGCTTCTTGGGCTCGACTTCATCGGAGCCCCACCCCGAACCCCACTCGTCTTCATCTGCATCGCGACTGGCACTTGAAATCGAGAAGCATCCGGAGAAAACAAAGACTAAAATGACGGTCCAGCACATGCGGTACAACGAAAAACCTCCTACAAAATAACGAACACACGGAATCGACACCGACGAACGGCCCGCAATTCGACCGTTTCGTCACAAAATGCCGCTATATATGCGAGAGGGGGGACTCGAACCCCCATACCTTTTGGGTACCAGATCCTAAATCTGGCGCGTCTACCAAATTCCGCCACCCTCGCGTAATAAAAGGGCATTAGTTAATGACATGAAAATGCGGGGGAATCAAGATTCGTCAGCTGCTCAGGCGAAGACGGTTGCGAGGCCCACTTGTTCTGGGCCGGCAGGTGGGCCCAGATTATCCCCTACTTCTCCCCGGATGGCGAAACTCCACAGGGTGCAGATCGGAACCGATGTTGCCCACAAGGGTTGGCAAGAATGTGAAGGTCCAATCCTTTCCTCGGCACTCTAAAAAAAAGGGCTGCCTCCGAATTCTGAAATGCCGCAGAGAGGGGGGATACTCTACGGCAGCAGCCCCGAAGGCAGCCCATACCAACTCCGATAGGTGTGCAAATATCGCCCCAAGAGACGCGCCGCGCAATCGGGATTGAATTTCAACTGGGGGTCTAATTACTTCGAAAGGATGGAAGATATTAGCTTACAACGGCGTAAGGATATTGCTTACGGCGCAGTATCACCAATAAGGAGTAGATCAAGTCTTTTATTCATCAGGATCGTGACAAACATAATCTGAGCCATGTAACGCGGTTCGAATGGCTTTGGGCAACTCTTTGCAGGCATTTTCTAAAAGAATATAGTTAGAAGCGCCGACCTCGAGTACCTGGTCGATAATAAATTTATCGGTATACTTTCCGATAATGACTACCCTAGTTCCGTTGTGCTCATTTGTTATCCTGCGAGTGGCCTCGAAGGTATTCAGCCTTGGTAAAAGCAGGCCCATAACGACTATTTCCGGTTTCATCTCAATGGCCAAGTGTACCGCGCTACGCCCGTCTCCCGCATCCGCAACAACTTCCATGTCCCGTTCCGCATCTACAATGCTGCGGAGATTGTCTAGCGTAGAGTTTGGTTTGTATACCAAGACGACTTGAATGGCCATATTGTTTTCATGGCACCACGATACGGGTCCGGGCACAATCGGGTAATGTATTACTTTTGGGTTGAAAATATCTGAATCGGCACAAATCTATATGTCCAGCGAGGTAATTCCTTCTTTTATGGCGTACTTGGTGAGTTCGGCCAGGCTACGGAAGTTCAGCTTCTTCATGATCCGATATCGATGAGTATCGACGGTTTTGACGCTTAGATTCAAGATGAATGCGGCCTCCTTGCTGGAGTTTCCCTCGGACAGGAGTTGTAGCACCTCTCGCTCCCTGGGTGTCAGGGGGGAGGCAAATGGCGATTCTCCTTTCGACCATACCTCCAGGCATGCCTCGACAATCGGTCTGGCAGCCATCGGACTGAGGTAGGTTCCGTGCTGGACGACGGCGTTTATCGCCTGAATCATCTCCTTGAATGCGCTGTTTTTCAGTACGTAGCCTGACGCCCCTGCCGTGAGCATCTCGGCGACGAATCGCTTGTCGGAGTGCATGGACAGAGCGATAACCTTGATCTTTGGCGACCTGGCTTTTATCTGGCGTGTGGCTTCCGTACCGTTGAGATTGGGCATAGCGATGTCCATTACAACCACATCAGGTGACAGTTCCTTCGCCTGTTGCACGGCGACTCGTCCATCCTCGGCCTCTGCCACTACCTCCATGTGCGGATCCTTCTCTAATAGAGCGCGTAGACCGTCCCGGATAATTGCGTGGTCGTCAGCCAGTATGATTTTCAAGGTCATCTTGTATTTTTTCCTCTGCCTACTGGCAGTAATAGCTGGATTGTTGTTCCCTGACCCTCATAGCTGGTGATGCGAGCGTCACCGGAGTGCCCCCGCAGGATGCCTGGCAGCGAGGCTAGGCCTAGACCCCGCCCCTGCGATTTCGTGGTAAAGAAGGGTTCGAACAGCCTGGAAAGCTGTTGCTCACTCATGCCGCAGCCACTGTCCTTGACCTTCAGGGACAGGTACTCACCCGGAGAGAGTTCTTCGTTCAGATAGGTGGATGTCAGAAAGGCCATATCGGCCCTGACGGTTCCGACGTGAACCTCGATGGTTCCCCCACCTTCACCGATGGCCTCTGAGGCATTGACCAGCAGGTTCGTCAAGATCTGGACAATCTGGGTCGCATCTACGAAGGCAGTCGGAAGTTCAGGAGCCGATTCCAGAGTCAGGCTGACATTGTCCGGAACTGAAGATCGAACTAACTCGATCGACCTCTGCGCCAGCTCAACCAGGTCGTGACGCCTCAGGTCGAAGGTACGCTTGCCCACGCAAGTGAGCAGATGCTGGACCAGGTCGTAGGCCTGCTGTACGGCGTTCTCGATGCTGAGGAACCTGGGCCTGAGAAGCGAATCGGCGGGAAGTTCCTCGAGCAGCAGCTCGGTGTTGCCCATGACTCCCATCATCAAGCTGTTGAAGTCATGCGCGATCCCGCCGGCGATGATGCCCAGGCTCTCCAGCTTCTCTGCCCGGCGTAACTTGACCAAAAGCCGGTAGCGCTCTTCCTCTGCAAGCTTGTGCGTGGTCACGTCGTGAACGATGGCGATGACGGCGGTCACGGCGCCGCTCGAATTCCGCATAGGCGCCAAAGTGGCGTCGTGCCAGACCTCCCCGCTGGGGAGGTTGAGCCGGTACTCCTCGTGATGGCGTTGCCCGGTGTCGAAGGTGCGTTTGGTCTCGGCAATGCGGTGTTCAGCTTCGCCTGGAGGGAAAATGTCCAGAAGCGACTTTCCCTTTAGATCGCTGGCACGCATCCCGTACATTTCCTCCAAGGCAGGATCCATCCAGCAGAAGAGGTAGCGACCAGCGCGATCCAATCCAAAAATGATGGTGTCGTGCAAAGAAGAAACGATGCCGCGTAGCAGTTCGGAGTGTTCACCTATGTTCTCGAGCGCTTCCGATGTCGTGCCCATCATCTGCCAGAGAAGTCGCTGGGCCTCATCGCGCTCCTTTTCCAGCCGGCGGCATTTCTCTTCGATGCCGCTCAAATCGACCAGCCGTCTCTCCAGCTTTTCTAACTTCGCTTGAAGTCCAGAAGCCGCATCCCCACCCTCCACGCCGCCACCGACCATAGCGTCTCCTTACTCCCGCCTGCATTGGTCGTACTCACGCGAGAGAGCCTAGAACATGCCGCTTGGCCTGTCAACGGTAACAGCCTGCTGGAGCGATATAGTCCACCTGTTTCTACGCTCTAACAAACAAGGATTTAGAGTTATTCACTTCCTTTCCTGATGTGTGACTCATCAATCTTAGTTGGTTCCCATCTTACCAACTACCCAATGCAACGCAAGTTGCCCAAACATGAGCAATAGCGAGTATCCACCGAATAAAACCAATTGACTTACCCGCGAGATGATCTGACAATTCAACAGCATCTAACGTCGCTGGGGCACTACCACTATGGCTCACAAGATACTGGTTATCGACGACGACCTTGACATTATTCGCCTGCTGAAGAAATCACTCTCCGCCCAGCTCTTCGATGTGGACACAGCCACCGAGATCGAAAAAGTGCATGAGTTGATTGCCCAAAACACCTACTCGGTTGCCATCGTGGACTTGGGATTGTCGCACCCCGACTACACCGGCGGGCTGGACATAGTGAAGCTCATTCGAGAGGACCATCCAAAGACCAAGATCCTGGTCTACACCGCAAACGAAAATCCCCAGGTAAAAGCGCTTGCACTGAGAAACGGAGCCGACCTTTACCTTGTGAAGCCGGTGCCTCTCAACGAACTGAGTAGCTGCGTCATGGGACTCTGCGCGGGAATTCCCGCCACCGCTATATCCAAGCCAAAGGGAAATCGGTTCTAGTTGATTAATGAGGCGGTTAAGGTTTTTGAGGGGGAGGCCTATGACTGCTGGATTTTTTGTTCCAGAGCCTCTTCTTTCTTGGCCAACTCAGCCGCGCGCTGGTCGAGATTCTGCTGAAGCTGCTTGAGAGACTCCTGCCACCTGTCGAATTTGGCTTTCTCCTGGGTCTGTTTGTTTTTCAGCAGGTCGAGGATCGATTCGCGCTTCTTCTTCAATTCGGCCCGCTGCTTTTCCATGTCGGCCGCGTGCCGGTTGAGCTTCTCGTGTCGGGCCTGCTGCTCTTTGGCCCTGATGGTCAGCTTAGCCTTGCTGGCTTGTAGACTGGCATGCACCTTGGACAAATGCTCGCGTTCCCTGGACAGATCTGCCCGGGTTTTAATTGCTTCGGAGTCCAGGTCTTCTTTGATTTTTTTGCGTTGTAAAACTTCTTGTTCCAGTTCCTGGCTCAGCTTTTCGATTTCCACCCGCCGTTGGTCTAGTTCAGCCAGCTCAGCGACCTGCTGCTCTTTTTGAGCGCTGAAGTCTTGCTGTTGTTGAAGAAACAACTCTTGCTGTTTGTCCAGCTCGGCTGTCTGTTGTTCGATTTCTGAGAGCCGATTTTGAGATTCTTGTTGGGCTTGCACGATGTTTTCTCTGTTTGCCTCGAGGGCTAACCTCTCCTCGTCGATCTTCAAGCTCTCATGTTCTAGCTTGCCAAAAGCCTCTTCCAGTTCCCAGGCCTTCTCGTCGAGTGCCTGTTTTGTGTCGGCCTGTTCGCGTTGTTGTTTTTCTGAAGCCTGATCCAGCTCGACGGTCCGCTTATCCAACTCGGCTTGCTGTCGCTTTTCTGCCTCGGCCAGCTCGGCGGTCCGTCTATCCAGCTCGGCTTGCTGTCGATCCTCAGATTCGGCCAGCTCGGCTCGTTGTCGCTCTTCAGATTCGGCCAACTCGGCTCGCTGTTGTTCAAGAGACTCGGCCAGCGCATCTAGACCCGCGAGCCGGTTATCTTGTTGCTGTTTTTCGAACTTGAACTTCTGGCCTTCAACTTCAAAGGCTTTGCGCAGCCGGTCGAGTTCGGCCGCGCCATTGTCGATCTCTTGGCTGCGGACAGACAGATCTTGTTGTTTGAGCTGCAATTCATCAACGGCTGCCGCCAGGGACTCTTGTTGCTGTGCCAACTCGCCGGAGCTCTCTTCTAAAAGCCTGGATTCATCTTGTAGGGCTTCCTTTTTTTCTACAAGCCGGCGGGCTTGCTGTTCTAGCTGGTTTTGATTTTCTTGAATCAATTCCTGGCGCTTGTCGAGCTCGGCTGAGTCTACGTCAAACTGTTCTTTTTGAAACTCGAACTCGGCCATTTCATTCTCGAGTATATCGCCCTTTGTCTCCAGGCTGGTTGCCTGGGCCTCGAGCTGAATAGCCGCAAGATGCTGTTCTTCCTGCTTGGCGTCCAACTCATCTTTGAGCGCCTCAAGAGAGCTCTGCTGCTCGGTGACCTGACTCTTTTCCCGTTCAGTCTGTTCGCGTGATTTTTCGGTCTGGGCATCTATTGCGGCTTGCTGCTCGGAAAGGCTGGCGGCCAATTGCTCGAGTTCTTGCTGCTTTTCTGAAGTCAGCTGCCGGTTTTCATCAAACTCATCTTGCTTTTGTAGATACTGTTCCTTCTGGTCGCGAAAGTCCTGACGCTCTTTTTGCAAGTCGCCGGCCTGGGCCTGGAGATCGCTGGAGATTCTATCGAGCTCCTCGGCGTGTGAGTTCTGTTCCATTTCCTTTTTTAACAGATCTTCTTTGGCGACCTGGATGAAGGCTTGCTGTTCTGCCTGGCTTTCGCGTTCTTGAGCCAACTCGTCGCGAGTCTCTTTGGCCCGCTGGTATAAGGTCTCTTGTTTCTTTTTCAGCTCGGCGGCCTGCAAATCGAGATCGCTTTGTTTTTGGGCAAGGGTCTTAACGACCTGGTCGAAATCGTTCGTCTTTTTTTCGCCGGCGGCCAGCTGCTCGGCCATCTCTTCGCGGGACTTTTCGAGTTCGCGGCGCTGCTCTATGAGCCTGTTCTTTTCGCGAGTCTGCTGTGTTTTTAATAGCTGCAAATCTCCGGTTTGAAGTTCATGTTCTTGGGCCTGGCGCTGAAGATCGGCTGCCCATTGATCGAGTTGCTCGGAGCGGGCCCGCAGCTCAGTTTGGTTACGTTCAAAATCGACAAGCGAGTCTTGCAGAGTTGCCTGCTCAACGGCCAGCTGTTCGAGTTTATTGTCTAGTTCCAGGTTGCTAGATTCAAGATCGCGCCTTTGCTCTTCTAGTTCTTGCTCGTGCTGCTTGATCGATGCGTGTTGCTCGTCCAATTGACCATGCTCTTGTTCGACAGACTGGCGCGTCTGAGCAAATTTCTCTTGTTGCTCTAATAACTGTTTGCGTTCCTTTTCGAGTTCGGCAGCCTGCTCGATAAATGCGTTGCGCTGGTCGGCAACGGCCTGCTTTTCTTGGTCGATCTCTAGGCGGTCGGCGTTACACTCTTCGGCCAGGCCGGCCTTGACCTGTTCAATCTGTTCTCGGGCGGCCTGCAGCTCATTTTTCAAGACGGCCTGCTCTTGAGCTCGTCGTTCACCTTGCAGAGCTTGAGTCGCAACTTGTTCTTTGTAACGCATCTGCTGCTCGTTAAGCGCGTCTTCGCGGCTCTGTAGAGCGTCGGATTGTTCGGCGATTCTGCCCTGCTGTTGTTCGAGGCTGTCGCGCAAGTTTTCAAGCTCTTGCCGGGCCGCACTGATTTCCTCTTCGCGAGCCGCCAGAGACGTCTGATCTGCCTCATGCCTGCGTCTGGCGACCTCGAGTTCTTCTTGCAAGTCGGCCAATTCCCGTTCGCGGCGAGCGTTGTTTTCTTGCTGCTGCTCGAGAGCTCTCTGGCGGGCTTGCTCCTGGGCTTGTCTGCGTTCTTCGGCTTCGGATTCCTGGCGTTTGATAGCATCCAGTCGCTGCTGACACTGGGCCAGCCCGTCTTCGAAGCCGTTGTCGGGCCCCAGGTCGAGAGCGATCTCAAAAAGATCTCGGGCTTTCTGGTAGAGAGCCAGGTCGTCGCTCTCTATAGCGCGCTGCAGCTGCAGTTCGGCCAGATAACCGTGGGCCGCTGAAGGTCTTTCGATATCGGTAATAGTGCGCAAGTACTCTTCGGTCTGATCGAGTTGGCCTCTTTCTTTACTGATATCCGCCAGAATAAACAAAGAGTGGATATCGCGAGGATTGATGCGAACGCGTTCCGAGGCCCGTTCTTCGAGAGCTGAAAGAACATATTGCATTATCCTGGCCAGGGCTTCTTGCTGGCCGTCCGGGTCGAAGTTGACTCCGAACCCGGTTTCCATGCCGTCTTCTTCAGCCCGAATAACGTTGGCCCTGATGACTACCGGCTCCTGGTCGCGCTCGAGATTGAAGGCCAGATCGAGTTGAGTATCGATTGGAATTATCTGGCTGGAACGCAGGAAAGCGCCCCGGCCACTGATGTCACGGGTAAAAGCAAATGACGCCCGGCCGTCGTTTTCAAAGTCAACCCGTTTGCTGACGTTCAAACGAATATTAGCGCGCTGGTTTCTTTTGCTGCGCCGCGCGTCGGCGACCCGACGATTGCCTTGCCTTCTTTCGGCCATTTGGGTCCAGTCCACCCGTTTATTGGCACATTGTCAAAGCAAGATTATAAACGAAAAACCTTGGGTTTGACAGAGCCGCGTCGACTGTAGCACGCATATTTTTATCAAGCTGCTTGCCCTGGCCGTCAGATTGTTCTATCCTGCTGTCTTGATTATTTGACGGGGCGTAGCGCAGCCTGGTTAGCGCGCCTGCTTTGGGAGCAGGAAGTCGGCGGTTCGAATCCGCCCGCCCCGATAATCATCATTATATATAGGGCGTGTCTTTGACCGCCCTATTTTTTGTGCGCCCGGGCTTGTCAGAAGTCACTAAAGACGTGCCCGCACCAGTCGCAGCGTTCGACTGGAACCTCGGGCTCGGCATTGATAATTGCCTGGCAGTTTGGGCATTTCACCTGGTAAACCTTGGCGTTGGGGTCGACCGGCGGGTCCATCTTGAGTCCAACCCTTTTTAGTTCGCCGATTGCCGTGAAATAATCTTGTACCAGGGAATCATGCTCACTCAAGAGCTTGGAAGCCATTAGCTTGTCGACTATTCCGTCGAGGACTGTGATAATCGCCCCCAGGGCCTGTGAACCAAGCAGTTGCTGGGTTTTGATGTCGGCCATCTCTTCGGCAAACTGAGTGTTAATCCGGAATTGTCTTTCTGGCATTTTCGGCGCCATTTCATTTTCCTCCGCCGCAAACTGTGCCATCTGAAGCCAGTTTGGTCAATCCCCAGGTCATCCCCAGGTCAGCCCCGCTTGCACTCGGCCGTTGGAGTTGCTAGATTTCACCCGGATCTCAAAAGGAGTCGATATGTCCATCAAAGATGAATTCGACGCGGTCGTAATCAGCCTGGAAGTCAACGAGCAACCGGCCTTGTTTGTGCTCTTAGCCGCCGATCGGACCGTCAACCGAATCGGGACCGGAGAATTGGATAACGTCGAGAAA
>JAFDKH010000211.1 GCA_019307065.1 Deltaproteobacteria bacterium | reverse complement strand
TACCCGGGCATCTGCTGCGAGTTTAGCTCCCGGCCGCAAGCGCGCAAAAGGCCCGACGATGGCACCCGGGCCGATTTGACAACTCTCCAGCACCGAGTAGGCCTTGATCTCGACGGCTTTGTCGATCTTGGCGTCTTTAATTACGACCCCCGGTCCGATCCGGCATGCGCTTCCAATCCGAACCCGGCCGCTGAAAAAACATCCCGGAAAAATAACGCTGTCTTTGCCGACTTTAACGTCGTTACCAAGATAGGTGTGCTCGGGATCGATCAGGCTGACTCCGCGGGCCATCAGTTGACCGGCCAGCCGGCGATTCATCTGTTTTTCCGCGGCGGCAAGTTGCGCATGCGTGTTTACACCCAGCAAGGCTTGGGCAGCTTTTCGCTCGACTGCCCGGACGGACTTTCTCAGGCGCCTGGCTTCGGCGATCAAATCGGTCAGGTAATATTCTCCCTGGGCGTTGGTATTCTTGACCGCGGCCAGGGCCTTGAAAACGAAACGGCTGTCGACTAAATAAATGCCGGCATTGATCTCGTCGATTCGCCGCTGGCTGGGGCTTGCATCTCGGTGTTCGATGATGGCTGCGACCCGGCCCTGATCGTCTCTGACAACCCTTCCATAGCCGGATGGGTCGTCAAGCCGACAGGTCAAAAAAGCAACAGTAGAATTGCGCCCCGCTCGGACCAGGGCTGAAAGATCTTTTGCAGCCAGCAAGGGCACATCACCATAGATAATGGCCAATTTGCCCTTTAGCGAACCAAGCACCTGCTTGGCGACCATGACGGCATGCCCGGTACCGCGCGGCGGATCTTGAACGGCGAAGCGCAGCCGATCTCCAAACCGGCGGGTCAGATAATCCTGGACCAGCCGGCCTTGCTTCGAGATGACTACCACGACCGGGCTAAAGCCGCGCTGTAAAGCAATCGAAACCGGATAGGCGATCATCGGCTGGTCACAGACCGGGTGCAGCACCTTGGGCAACGACGAATGCATCCGTTTGCCGTCCCCGGCCGCTAATATCAGGCAGGCTGTTTTCATGGTCTTCCTTTCTTCGCCGAAAAGTGTATGGCAAATCAATCAACCTGCCAAGAAATACATAGGTGTCGGAGTTGAAAACCTTTGTTGATTTTGGTCTGATAGCGCTGATGAAATTCAGCCTGGTTATTTTGACAATTCTGTCTTTGCCGGCAGTCGGCCTGGCCCAATCGGGCCTGCGCGCCGACTTGTTCGAGCCGGCCCCGTCAATCGGCGATCTATTGGCAACCCGCTCGGCCGAAATCAAAAAGGGCCGCTTTACGATAAGCTTAGGCTCAGACTGGGCTTACCACGTTTTGGGGATCGAGAACCCGGACAAAAGCGCCACTAAATGGATTGTCGAACAACGCGCCAGTTTGCAAGCCAGCTTCAACTACGCCCCCAGCTCTCAGCTGCGTCTGGCGGCCGGATTCAACTCAGCCGTGTTTCAGCAAGGTACCCGCTCGAATGACTGGGGAGCCGAGGTGCCGCTCGAGGCCGCTATGGGCTCGACCTGGCTTGCGGCAGTCTGGGCCCCGCTCAGATCCAGCGACGGACGACTGGCCGGCGCCTTAGAAACCAGTCTGGTCTTGCCCAGCGCGCAAACTTCCGGGTTAGTCGGCGCGCGCGACCTGGGCGTAAGAGTCACTGGACTTTTTTCAGCTCGTTTCGATTGGATCAGCCTTCTTCTGAATTTGGGCATGGCCACCCGATCACAGATAGAATTTCGGGATCTCGACCGGGATGACGGCCTGATCTATCGTCTGGGCGTCGAATTCGGGCATAATACCTGGCCCGTTTTTATATCTGCAGAGCTCGCTGGTGAGACCCCTTTGCACAATCCCTTCTCCTCGGGTCTGAATGAATTTCTAGAGACATTATGGGGAGTTAGGGCGAAATTCGGTGATTTTCACTTGCAGCTTGGGGCCTCGATCGGCTTGCTGGGTGCCGGGGCACCCAAAGTGCGCGGCCTGGCGTTGGTGCGCTGGACAATAACATCTGAAAAAATGGGTGCCTGCATAGAATAGGGGTGCTATAATTTCGTCCAATCCGTAGGGTATTTAATGCGGTCAAAGCCATGGAGGAATGTTCATGAAAAGAACCAGATCGCTTGTATTTGTTGCCGTTTGGCTGACTATTTCGTTCCTGGGCTCGTACGCTTTTGCAGGCATGAGTCCCCGACAGATCTACAAAACAAAGGCCGATGGGGTGGTTTTAATTGTAGCTTCTGAAAAGGGGTCTACATCTGCGTCAGCCGGGACCGGGTCAATTATCAGCACTGGCGGTAAAGTCATCACTAACTGTCATGTGATCTTTGACACGACCAAGAAGGCACCTTTCTCGGTGGTCAACATCTTTCTCAAACCAGCCAAGGTCACCGGCAACATGAACAAGGATTTGACCAGGCATTTCACCGCCAAGGTGCTGGCTTACGACGAGGCCCTCGATCTGGCCATTCTGCAGATCAACAAACCCCCGCGAGATCTGACCGTCATGACTCTGGGCGATCCCGAAGAACTCGGACCGGGCGATGAAACCATCGCGATCGGTCACCCCGAGCAGGGCGGCTTGTGGACAATCACAACCGGAGTAATCGGGACTCAATTCGAAGATTTCAAAGGCGTGCCCGGTAAACATGTGTTCCAGATGGAGACCAGTCTCAATCGAGGCAACTCCGGCGGTCCGCTCTTCGATATTCGCGGCTATCAGGTCGGAGTCAATACCGCCATCGCCCGCAAGGGCCAGGGCGGGGTTGCCATCACCGGGGTCAATTTTGCAGTCAAAGCCAGCGTGGTGAAGAAGTTCGCATCGAAGCACCGGCTCGAATTAGCTTATGGCGGGCAAAAACTCTTAGAAGAACAAGACACCCGCGTAGCTGTCGCCGATGCACCCAAGGCCAAGACACCCGAGAAAACTCCTGTCCCGCCACCGCCCGATAAGGTTGAGAAAACCGTTCCACCCGAAAAAACCGACAAAAAAGTTTACGGCAGCAAATCGACTACCGGCGGGACGATTACAGTCGAAGACGGCGACACCAAAGACGACGAGGGTGAGGAAGTCACGCCGCGCAGGCAGCCTGACGAGGGCACCGCGGTTACCCGGCCCTTCAAGAAGAATCCGAAACGAAAACCGATCCGCTTCAAGAAACACTATCGCACCCGACCGCGGCCCTATTCTTACAAACGTCTGTTCACTGCCGTCGACAAAGTTCGTGCCCGGGCCGATGAGGCCTTCGACGACCTCGAAAACGAGATCCGGCGGCGCAGGCGCTAAAGCGGCCTGGGGCGGCTAATCCAGCCGCCACTAAGCAACTCCCGAAATACTTCCAGATAGCTTTTCTGCCCGGAGAGCAGTTCTCCGACCCAGGGGTTAATCCGGGCATTCATGACACCAATTCTGTAGAACAAGCCAGGGGCCCGATAAAACAATCTCGCCAAGAGACGTGCCCGGGCAAGTTCGTCGACTAGATCGGCATTCACTCTCCGATCGTAGCTGGCTAAATCTTTTTGACACACCGCCCCTCCGGCCAGGTAGGCATGCGCCGCTTCAGCCGCCAGCTGCCCGCTAATGCAAGCCCGCCGAATTCCCGCTCCAGTTAAAGGATTGACCAGTCCGGCCGCATCACCAACCATCAAAACCGACCCCTTCGAAAAAACGCGCCGGCCGTCCCAGGTCGACAGCGGGTGGGATTCAATCGGAGAAATCCGGCCGCTGTCGAGCCCCTCGATCCGTAGATATTTTTCCAAGGCAGCTTTCAAATTTGCCCGCGCTCCAAACGAGCATAACCCAACCGAAAGCCGGTCGCGCTTGGGAAACACCCAGCCAATCCCGCCCGGCAGCACTCCGAAATCACAAGCCAGCATGTTGCGGTAAGGCTTCATCTTCCTTCGCGACAGTTTGACATCGACTTGGACAGCAGGACATAAACGAATTCCCTGGTGCCCAAGTAGTCTGGCGCCGGCACCCAGGGCGCCATCGGCCGCGATAACCACCCGAGCCTGATAGGTATGCTTTGTGGTTTTTACCAAGACCCGTTGTGCCTCAGGCTGCAATTCGACAACCGCGGCCCCCTCGACCAGGCGGGCACCCAGCCCGACGGCCTGTTGGACCAGGCGTTGATCGAGCAGATGGCGCTGGACCAGGTGCACAACCGGTCGCTTAAAAGCAAGCTCGAAGGACCGGCGGCCTTCGTAACCGAACCTGATTTTACAAACGGACTGTTCCACCAGCCCCTCAAGGTTGGCGGGCAGGACGCCGACTACTTTGGGCGGCAACCCACCGGCACAAAGTTTTTTCCAAGGCTGGCGATTCTTCTCCAAAATAGTCACCGCCCGCCCGCGCAAACACAGGCAGATGGCAGCGCTACAGCCGGCCGGACCGGCTCCGATTACGATCACATCGTGCATGCCTGACACATTGCAACCTCCGTGCCGGACATAGACCGTCATCTAATTTGCCGTTATTACGATTGTTTTTTCGAATGAATCAAACCCGCTGCGTCAATTCGACCTCGCCCCACGTGGCTGGTTTCATACACTGAGGCCTGGAGCCTAGCAGCCTTTGAAGTTCGCCTTTCTTTTTTCCAAAAAGGCTTGGGTTCCTTCTCGCTTGTCTTCGGTTGCACAGCACAGCCCAAAAAGATTTGCTTCGAGATTCAACCCGTCGGGCAAGGTGCCCTGGAGTCCCAAGTGGACGGCTTCCATGGCATAGCGAACCGCCAGGGCCCCCTTGGATGCGATTTTCATGGCCAGGGCTTTGGCTGTCTCGAGCAGTTCTTCGCCGGGAACAACTTTGTTTATAAGACCGATTCGATAGGCTTCGTCGGCACCGATCTGATCTCCGGTCAGAACCAGTTCCATGGCTCGGTTTTCCCCAACCAGGCGGGCCAACCGCTGGGTTCCGCCGAAACCCGGAATGACTCCCAAGTTGATCTCGGGCTGTCCAACTTTGGCATTGGCCGCGGCTATTCGCAGATGACAAGCCATAGCGATCTCCAGCCCGCCCCCCAGGGCGTAACCATTGATCGCCGCGATGACCGGCTTGCCCAGGTTCTCGATAAGATCCAAGACTGCCTGGCCCTGGTGTGCAAAGCGTGTGCCGCTGGTAGCCGAGTAGGTCGATATCTCATTTATATCCGCACCGGCGATAAAGGCTTTCTCTCCACTGCCGGTCAGAATGACTGCCTTGATCGAGTCGTCATCTTTCAATTCGAAAAAAGCGCATTCAATCTCTTGCATCGTTTTCTTGTTGAGGGCGTTGAGCACCTTGGGTCGGTTGACGGTCAGGATGGCAAGCGCTCCAGTTTTTTCGAGCAAGATATTTGTATATTCCATTACTATTCTCCCTGATCTGCTTTTAGCTTTTTAATTATTTCATCTTTGATTGGCTGGTAGCCTTCGGGAATCATAAACAGCTTCGGGTCCACCGGCCCGTCGGCGATTTTCAAGACGCGCTGTGACGAGACTACCTTCTGGCCTTTTTGGGATAATTCAGTTTGTACCACGATTGGGTAGCCTTCGATTTTACCGACAAACTCAGCCATCTTGCCGAGCATCTTGTGGATCCCCATTTTCTGCAATAGGTCCAGATAAGCCGCAAAATCAATCGACGGATCCTTCGAAACCCACAATACCGACTTCACCGGTAGCTTGCCTTTTTGTTCGAAGATGTACTTGGTGCATTGCCACTCGCCTATTTTCTTCTGCTGGTTGGTATTGGTAAGAACTGGCTCCGCCTCGGGTGCCGCCAAATCGGTCGAGGCCAGGCGCATGGCCACAATGCGATGATAGTCTTCGAGACTCATCTCGATATATTGTTTCTCATCCGAAGGTATCAAGATGACGCGTTTCTTTAACAAATCGAAGATCGAGATACTGGTCTGTTCTCCATAGGTCATCTCATTACGAATATGAGTGGCGGTGTACCAGATTTTCTGAACTCCCTGTATGGCCGGCTGGCCGGTCACGGCTTCGATCTCAATTGACTGCTCGATATAGGTTCCATTCTCGACAGCCATGGCCTGACCCGTCCAAAGCACCGCAATCAACCCGCTTAAAGAAACTATGCGCAGCATGAATGGCTCCTCCCTTAGATTCCAGCCCAGCTTACTTCACCGCCGGGCTTGATTCAACTGTGGCGCATCTATTAGGATGACCCAATCGAGGAGGATCTATCATGCTGTCACCGGTTTCATGGAATGAAGACTCAGTCCACATCATTGAACAAACTCGCTTGCCGGACGAAGAAGTCTGGGTGGATCTGAAAACCGTTGAGCAAGTTGCGCGCGCCATTCGAATACTCGATGTACGCGGTGCTCCGGCTATCGGTATCACGGCCGCCTTTGGCCTGGCTCTGGCTGCCAGGCGTTACGAGGGTAATGATCCGGCCGAATTAGTCAAAGAAGTTCAACAAGCTGCAAAAACCTTGGCGGCTACTCGACCAACGGCGGTCAACCTGTTCTGGGCTCTTTCGCGAATGCAAAAGAAACTCGAAAATGTTGCCGGGGCGACAATCGATTCACTCAGCAAGCGTTTAATCGACGAGGCCCAGAAAATCAGGTCCGAAGACATCGCCTATTGCCGGGCGATTGGCAAACATGGCGGGGCCTTGCTACCCAACCAGGGCTATGTCCTGACACACTGTAATGCTGGCGCCCTGGCGACTGGTGGTTATGGAACCGCTCTAGGCGTAATCCGCGGGGCCGTTGAATCAGGTAAGCAAATCCATGTCTTCGCCGACGAAACCCGCCCGCTTTTGCAAGGCGCCCGACTAACCACCTGGGAATTGGCCCGCGATGGGATCGAGGTAACTCTGATTTGTGACAACATGGCCGGGCACTTGATGAAAATGGGTAAAATCGATGCCTGCGTTGTCGGATCTGACCGAATTGCCGCCAACGGCGACGTGGCCAACAAGATCGGCACTTATTCGGTCGCGGTCTTAGCCCATCGACATGATATTCCTTTCTACGTGGCCGCACCGACTTCAACGATCGATCTGCAACTTTCCAGCGGCGACCAGATACCGATCGAAGAACGCGAAGCTTCCGAAGTAACCAGCCCGCGGGGTACTCGCTTTGCGCCCGAAGGAATTAACGTTTTTAATCCGGCCTTTGACGTAACCCCTAATGAACTGGTGGCCGCGATCATTACCGAACAGGGCGTAGCCACCCATCCGGAACTGGGCGCCAAGCTGGAAAAAATGGTCCGCCAGGCAAAGGCCGAATTAGAGAACTAGGCCGCGGCACGGATCGTCGCGAAATATATACGATTTTCCTGACCAGGCACCACTATTCCAGCTTTTCGAGAGTGGCCTAAAGTCCCAAAAATCCTTGACAAGAATGCCAAAAGTCCCTAAGGTTCGACGTTCCTGGGGTTTTTTCGGGATTGAAAGCATCAACTGAGGAGTTGGGTAGCCATGTATGCAGTAGTCAAAACAGGCGGAAAACAGTACCGGGTTTCGAAGGGCGATTCTCTGAAAGTCGAAAAACTGACTGGTAATGTGGGTGATGAAATTCGATTCGACGAAGTCCTGATGATTGGCGACACAGACGACGTCAAAGTCGGTACACCCCAGGTAACCGGCGCTTCAGTTAGTGCCCGGATATTGGAGCAAGATCGCTCCAAAAAGATCATTGTCTTCAAGTTCAAAAGGCGCAAGGGTTACAAGAAAGCTCGCGGTCACCGCCAGGCCTATACGCGAGTCGAAATCACCGACATCCAACCCAGCGCATAGATAGTCTAGGGAGCAAGCCTATGGCACATAAAAAAGGACAGGGCGCCACGCGCAACGGCCGTGACAGTCCCGGACAACGACGCGGAGTTAAAATTTACGGCGGCCAAAAAGTAAGGGCCGGCAACATCTTAGTCAGGCAACTCGGCACGCGGATCTATCCGGGCAAGAATGTCGGTATGGGTCGCGACTACAGCTTGTACGCAAAAATCGACGGGATCGTCCAATATGGCCGTCTGGGACGCAAACGCAAGCAAGCCTGGGTTGAGCCGCAGACCGCCTGATTTGTCAAGTACTAGCGAGTATTCAGCCACGGTGAAATCACCGTGGCTTTTTCATGGACAAACCTGAATGAATTTTGTTGATGAAGTCGAAATCGAAGTAACCTCCGGCAAGGGTGGCGACGGTTGTGTCTCTTTTCGGCGGGAACGCCATATGCCCAAGGGCGGACCGGACGGTGGTGACGGCGGCCGGGGCGCCAGTGTTATTCTGCGGGCCGATCAACAGCTGACGACGTTGTTGGATCATCGCTATACCCGTCACTATCGCGCAAAAAACGGTCAACCCGGGATGGGCAAGGACCGTTTCGGAGTTTCGGCCGAAGACCTGATCTTGCGCGTGCCGGTCGGGACCCTGATCTTTGACGCCGATCAGGATATTTTACTGGGCGAGCTGGTCAATCACGAAGGCGAACTAGTCGTAGCCCAGGGCGGCAAGGGCGGCCGGGGCAACTTGCATTATAAAAGCTCGATCAACCAGGCCCCGCGCAAAGCCGAGGTCGGCCAGCCCGGCCAGAGTCTGCGCCTACGCATGGAGTTGAAGCTACTGGCCGATGTCGGAGTAGTCGGCTTCCCCAACACCGGCAAGTCGACCCTGGTTTCGCGCTTGTCTCGCGCCAGACCCAAGATCGCCGACTATCCTTTTACGACCCTGGTGCCGACCCTGGGAATGGTCAGTCTGGGTGACCACAATAGTTTCGTCATGGCCGATGTGCCCGGCTTAATTGAAGGCGCCCATAAAGGCGCCGGTCTAGGACATCGCTTTTTGCGGCATGTCGAACGCTGCAAGATATTGGTTCATCTGGTCAGTTGGGAAATGGGCGAAGAGCCCGATCCGGGTCAGCTGCTCAAACGATTCGATATTCTCGAACGCGAAATGAAGTTATACCAGACCTCACTGGCCGATAAAATCCGCCTGGTGGCCATCTCGAAACTCGATCTACCCGAAGTTCGGGGGCTGGTCGAGCCGGTCAAAGAGAACCTGGCCCGGCTCGGCATTCCGGTAATCGCCATTTCATCAGTCAACAACGAAGGTCTCGATGATTTGTTGCGTGAACTGGGAAAACACCTCAAGGGGTCAGACACCCCCACTTGATTCGACTGCAAAACCCAGCATACGGAAGAACCAGCGGCCTGGATCTGAGCAATGTTCGGTGACCTCGACCTCCAATGGAGGAGAGGGGTTCGGCGAAGCATCCCTTCAGGG
>JAFDKH010000210.1 GCA_019307065.1 Deltaproteobacteria bacterium | reverse complement strand
CAGCGGTCGTGTTGATTAGCGACGGGGCCGACACCGAAGAAATCGGACAGCACGGCTCAAAGAGTGCATTGCCCGAAAATATCCAGAAAGTGATCGCGGCTTTAGCCAGCCCGATCAATACTTTTTCAGTGGGTGGCCGGAAGAGTTTTGTCGATTTGGCGATCGCCGAGATCGCCTTCGATGACTTTGCCTTCATTCGCAATGCCGTCGAAGTAGAGGTCACCCTGACCTCGGTCGGGCTCGACGCTATCACTATTCCGATTAGCCTGGAACAAGGCGGTCGCAACTTGACCAGTAAGATTGTCAACGTTCCAGCCAACTCTTCGGTAAATGTCAGCCTGCGCTTTGTCCCGGATGTAGTTGGTAAATTTGTCTATCGTCTCAGCACTCCGGTGCTGGATGGCGAGTTGATTCCCGAAAACAACACCAAGAGTTTTGTGACCCGTATCATTCGCGACAAAATGCGCGTTTTGCACGTTGTCGGTCGGCCCTCCTGGGATCAGCGTTTCTTGAGAGAAGTATTGAAAAGAAATCCGAATGTCGACCTGGTGAGTTTCTATATCTTGCGTTCGACTATTGATGCGCCGGGAGTAAGCGAGGCCGAGCTAAGCCTGATTCCATTTCCGGTCTCACAATTATTCGGTTCGGAACTCGATACATTCGATGTGGTTATCTTTCAGAACTTCAATCACGGCCCGTACAGAGTTGGTTACTATCTGCCGCAAATTGCCGACTACATCAGACGCGGCGGCGGGTTTTGTATGATTGGAGGCGATCTGTCCTTTGGCGCCGGAGGATACGGAGGAACGTATCTCGAAGAAATCATGCCGGTTAAGATGCAACCCGGCGCCGACTGGCGCAAAGAAGAGATCAGGCCGGTAGTGACCCCGGCCGGCCTGCATCACCCAGTTCTCGACCTTGGTGACCCGGGTTTGTGGGAGCGCCTGCCGCCTTTGGGATCGTACAACCAGGCGCTGGCAGTTGTTCCCGGGGCAATTGTAGTTCTTGCCCATCCATTCGAACGGTCCGGAAACGAACGCGCTCCAATTCTTGGCTTGCGTGAAGTCGGCCGTGGGCGTAGCGCCGCAGTTTTGACCGATGGTTCCTGGCGCTGGAGTTTCATGTACGCTGCCGGCGATGGCACTACCAAGCCGTATTATCGTTTCTGGAACAATCTGCTACGCTGGTTGATCCGCGATCCGTCCCTGAATTCAGTTGCCTTGCGATCCCAAAACGCAAGATATGAACCAGGCCAGAAAGTAAATCTCAAACTTCAGGTTCGCGGCGGAGGTCATTCCGGCAAGGCTAAAATTGAAATACTGCGAACACCGCGAGGTGAGATAATTGAACGCCGCATGGTACAACTCGACGAACAAGGTAACGCCGAGATCGAGATTCCCTCGCCGGGGACCGGGGCTTTTGTTGCCAAGGCGTCCCTGGCCGATGAAGATTCGAAGCTCCAGGCCCAGGATGCTTTTGTAGTCGAGGGAACTTCAGTCGAACGCACGAGACCATTCCCGCGAGAAGATATTTTGAATAATTTGGCAGATATCAGCGGGGGTTTATCGGCCAGTGTCGAAAATGGACAGTTGGCGGACATCAATGTTAACAAGCAAGACCGATTCAGGGTTGATGCCAGCATTACCAAGCCGTTGATCCAGAAATGGTGGTTCTTAGCTGGGGTAATCGCTTTTTTTGGAATAGAATGGTGGCTTAGGCGAAGGTGGGGTTTTAGTTGAACCGAATCGTTAAAATTATGCTCGTTGGAGCAATTTTCTTGAGCGGCCCGCGCTTGGTTGCAGAGGAAAACTGCTCCCAGCAGGTCGTGGCTGCCGATGACGGGTCCCCGTCCGAGCTTGATGACTGTGAACTTCAAGAAATCATTGAAAATGCTCAATTGCGACTGAATTTGCAGGCCTGTATTGCCGATGCCCAGCGCGCCAGGCTGCGTGTTTATGGAGGTTTTGGGTTCAGCTTCCAGATACACAAAAATGGAGGATTATCCGGCCTGGTTTTGCCTGCCTCAGTATTCGATCGGACCAGCTTGCCTAAGTGTTTTGCGAGAGCAATCAAAAGACGTTTCGGCAAGCCGGATCAAGGCAAACCGGCACAGGTGGAGGCCCGTTTTACGATTCAAGCGGATGCCCCTGAGGATTTCTCGATCTCTCTGACTTCACAGCTTGTTCGAAAGAAGGCTAAACCACCCAAGCCGTTACCCGGTCGTTTTGTCAAAAGCACCAATGGGATGATTTCGAAGTGTGGTCTCGGCTCGGCCGAACTTGTCTTGCGTCTGGGTTCAGTCGTGACCTACGGCGGCCGGCGAGTTCAAGCCGTGCAAGTCGAGGCCAAGGTGGACGAATGCGAGAAGCACCTCTGGGACGAAGCTAGTGAAAATTGGACTAGATCCGAGTGGCGCAAAGAACGCGACAAGGTTCGCAAATGCCTGGTCGAATTACTAGCTGACGAAGATTTACAGGTACGGGTTGCTGCCGCTGAGAGAATCGCAACTGGGCGATATTGGCGCGGGCGGCGCGCATTGACAGCTACGATTCGGCGCATGATGAATCCGGCTGATTGTGATCAAAAAGAATGTGAAGTTGTGGCTCCCAAAAATGTCGACGAGGGTTTTGCCCTGTTACGAATGGTCAAGGCTCAGTTACGCCTGCGACGCTACGTCAAGGATGATGTGCTCGAAGCCCTGGCGAAACATCCATCCAGTGAAGTTCGACTCAGTTTGGTCAGGGAAGTTCTGTCACGCTGGCGCAAGAAGCTTCCAGAAATTGCTGCAAAGCTTATCAAAGATCCTGATCTCATGGTTCGCAGCGTGACCTGCAACCTCGGCTGCCAGCGCGGCGATCGTGACAGCCTGATTTCGTTTATTCAAGACCTCAAGAGTCCCGAGCCGGTCGTCCGAGCCGTAGCCGTTTTATACGCCGGAAGCTGCGTCTATAATGCCAGCCGCGAGGTTGTCAACGCTGCTCGTCGGGAACCGGTCTTGGAAATTGCGATCTTAATGTTACAGGCCTTGCCTGCGGCGCCGGATGATCTAATCATCAACCGGGCGACTCAGGCGTTATATGATCCATGTCCCTCAGTTCGCTTTCTGGCCGGCCGTCTGTTGACCCACGTCAAAGAGAAGCCCCTCAAATCGGTCAAGGATGCGCTGGCGCGCGAACCCAACCCGGCCCTTCGAAAACAGCTGGCCAATTTGCTAGACGATCAAGCGAATAAGCAACCGTTACAACAGTCACTGCAACTCTGGTTACAACTGAAACCTTGAAATAATCTTATTTGCCGACCGGGGGCAATCCCCAGGGTTTTTGCAGTTTGTGGTAGACAGCTCGGGGCATCTGAACCAGGACCGACTTGTCTTTCGCCTTGATGAACTCAATAAGTCTAACTAGATTTTTCTCGGTGGTTGCAGTGCAACCGGCGGTTCCTTTGTTATTTGCCCGCCAGATATGAAAGAAGATACAGCTGCCGCCCAACGTGTTCGGTTTTTCTGAAGTGTTGTGATCGATTGCGATCAGCAATTTATAGAGCTTGTCCTTGCGCACCATTCTTTCGGACGATTTCCAGTCTTTTGCTTTGCCTTTGAAGTTTTTCAGCTCGACAATCCGGTTATACTGAGTCGACTTCGAGTCATCGACGCAGCGGGTTCCGGTTTTAGATTGCACATAGGTAAGGGAGGTTCCGGACGGTGGTTTGGCCGCGTAGCCCATAACTTTATCAAACCGAAATACACCGGCGACTCCTTTACCGTCACCTTCACGTTTTTGCGGGCCGGCCAGGCCGGCATTCGAATGTAGTCCGATTCCCCAACCAAGACCCTTGCGGCCGACAACGATCGGCAGGGTTTCGCCAACCTGGATGTACTCCTTGTCCGCTCGATTGAACAGATAGGCCTGACCACTAAGCGAGTCCCAGCTGTCGGTCAGAACCAGGACTACTTGTTCGGCATCTACTGATTCGAGCGTGAAATCATCCGCCCTAACAACCTGCGGACCGGTTAGCATAAGCGTAACCAGGACTAGAAAGAGACATACATAGCCAAGTTTCATCGAGCTGATCCTTTCGGCTAAAGGCCCATAAATTTTGCGGCGATCGTTTTCATGATTTCGTTGGTACCGGCAAAGATTGACAATACGCGGATGTCACGCCAGGCCCGCGCGATTGGATATTCTTCGCAATAGCCATAACCACCGTGCAATTGAAGGCATTCGTCGGCTACCCGCCGGGCCATTTCGGTTGTCCAGTATTTGGCCTGGGCTACTTCCACCACAACGTTGTTGCCCTCGATGTGGTCCATGATCAGTTTGTCCAGAAAAGTCCTGCCCAACTTGATCTCGGTCGACATTTCGACAATCTTGAACCGAGTGTTTTGGAATTTTGAAATCGCCCGGCCGAAGGCTTTTCTCTCTTTGCAGTATTCAATCGTGATTTCCAACATGTATTCGGCCGCGGCTACCGCACCGATGCAGCATATCAGGCGTTCTTGCTGCAGTTTCTGCATCATATTAATGAAGCCGGAGCCTTTTTCGCCCAGGCGGTTGGCCTTGGGAATGCGACAGTCGGAGAAAAACAACTCGGCCGTGTCCTGGCTGTGCCAGCCAATCTTCTTTATCTTTCTTGCTTTTTCGAACCCCGGCGCGGAGGCCTCGACCACGAATAAGTCGATTGCCTGATAGGGGTCGTCTATATTGGGATCTCTGGCGGCCAATACTAGCAGGTCGCAATTAATGCCGTTCGAGATGAATGTCTTCTGGCCGTTGATCACGAATTCATCGCCATCTTCAACTGCAGTTGTTTTAATTGCAGCCAGATCGCTGCCTGTGTTGGGTTCGGTCATTCCGATCGCGGTGATAAACTCGCCCGATATGCACTTGGGCAGGTATTTCTTTTTTAAATCTTCGGAGCCAAAAGCAGTGATATAGGGTACTACCACATCAGAGTGCAGGGCCGTTGCCAGGCCGGTGTGGTTGGTGCGGGCCATCTCTTCGGTCATGATGACCGAGTATAGAAAATCAGCGCCCAGACCGCCGTACTCTTCGGGTACGTCCATGCATAAAAAGCCCTGTTCACCGGTCTTGCGCCAAATCTCCCTGGGCACGATGCCGGCTTCTTCCCATTCTTCTATGTGCGGGACGATTTCTTTTTCCAGGAATTTTTTCAGGGCTTGCCTGAAAATCTCGTGTTCCTCCGCATATTTAATTATCTCCATTGGCTGGTCTCCTTGGCTTAAAAAGTACAGCGCAAGACAGCAGCGCGATCAAAAAGCTTACAGGAATTTATTTGCAACGGGCTTGAAGCTTATTGGCAAGATTCGCTAATCGGCCCGTCGTAGAGCAATTCGAACTCGATTTCGTAGGCATCACAGGCGGTCGGGGCATCCTGGGCGTATTTGACTTCGATAAAGAAGTCCCAGCTGTCGTCGAGGCCGCACATGCCGTCCCAGGTCAGGATCATCTCGTAGGAGTGTGTGGCCTGGTTGTAGGTAGCTCCGTCGGCAGGGACGTCGGTGCAAAAAGTGTAGTCGAAGTCACCGCAGGAGCCTGTGTGAACGCACATGACGTAGTCTTCGTGGACATCATCCGACGGCACAGTCAGCTGGGCTACAAAGCGGAAGTTACATTGATATTCACCTGGATACAGTAAGCAATCGAGATGAAAAGCCTCTTCGGCGTGAATTGTATACCAGTCTGCATCTTGGGCCGTGCCGGTCCCGTGATATAGAGACAGGTCACCGATCGTTAGAGCCCCTTGGCCTTCATCGACGTCGGGTAGCCCGCGAGCCAGAGCGCAGGTGTCATTCGCATCGTAAGCGTCATCGGCCAGCTCTTCGTCGGTATCGCCGTCGCAATCGTCGTCTAAGTGGTTGCAGGTTTCACCCAGGGCGGCGGGTACATAAAATTCGCCGCCGCATTCGCCCCAACCAGTATCGGTGCAGGTTTGGGTGCCCTTGACGCACTCGCCTTCGTCGGTACCGCATTCACGCGTACCACCCTCGGGAGCACAGGCGCATTCCTCGTCGACGTCGCCATTACAGTTGTTGTCGATGTTGTCACATAACTCGGGAGCGCCGGGATAGACTGTATCATCGACATCATCGCAATCGGTGTTGTCTTCGACATAGACCCCGCCGTTGGGCGAAGGGTCACTCGGCAGGCTGCAGGCTTCGGTGGCCCAGGCCAAATCGGGGTCGCCATAATCATCCAGATCGTAATCCTCGTAATAAGTTGTGGTGACATCTTCATCGGTCAGGCCGTCGCAGTCGTTGTCTTCTCCGTCGCAGGTTTCTGCTTCGGAGGCCGGGGCCGTGCAGCCCGTATATGTGCCGTTTGTACAAGTCTCGGTGCCGGGGCCGCACAGGTTGTCACACGAGCGGGTCAGCGGTTGGCCGCTTGTGTCCTCGTCGGTGTGACCGTCGAAGTCGTTGTCCTGGCCGTCGCAGCTTTCATCAAAAGGAGCGATACATTTTGCCTGGACGCATTGCGTATCGCCGCTGCAGGGCGCCAGACAGGCCCCGCAGTGGGCGTTGCTGGTGTCAGTGTTGACGCATTCGCCGGAGCAGTACTCCAGGCTGCCCGAGCAGCCGCACTGGCCGCCGGAGCAAGTTGAGTCTCCGCTGCAGGTATTATTACAACCGCCGCAATGACTCGAATTGGTTTGAGTGTTGACGCACTCCGTGCCACAAGTCTCCATATAATCACCGGTGCACTCGTCACCGCTCGAACCCGCGCAGCCGACCACCAGTGCCATCAAGCTCAAACAGGTAATTGAAACCGATAGAAATCTTTTCATTAGAATTCCCTCCAAAATAGAAACGGTTTTAAAAGGTACTCAGCTTAGTAAGTATCCAGAAATTATACAAGAATTTTCGAATCCCGACTAGCTAAAAACTCAACCGCACCAGCTGGTCAACTCAGCGCTTTGAATTCTTCTGGGCCGAAAAGATCGAGATAGTCTTTCCGCAAGCCAAGGCAATTCGGCCGTATAATGCACTTTGCGCAACCTGTTAGAAACTGGCCGCCTTCCATGGGAGAGTCTTCGGCCATAAAGGGTTGCGAGCCCGGCGTAATGACAGCCAGATCCAGGCTACCCGAGTGAACATAGCGATCTTGGAATTCGGGGCTCAAGATACACGGCGGAGTGTGAAAAGAAGTTGCCTCGACTTGCAGTCTGGCAGCGGTTTCAAAAGCCGCTTCGAGCCGCGGTCTGATTTCAGAAAAGCTGGGCAAGTGCTTCTTGTTCGCCTCGAAATCCAGACCATGCAGCGAAAATAGCCAAAAATAAAAACGCTTGATGCCCAGGCCGGCGAAGAACTCGATACAAGCAGCCAGCCCGGTAAGATTTTCCTTGGTGATCAAGATATCGGCTTCGACTTTCGCCGACTGGGCGACGAGATTTTCTACCGCCCGGGTAAGGTGAACGAATGAACCGGGATTTTGAGTGATTCCATCATGAGTTTTTGCATCCGGTCCTTTTATCGACATCGAGAATTGGTTGGCACCGGCTTGCAGGCAGCGTTTGGTAAACGGCTGGTAGGCAAAGCGCAGGCCGTTGGTTTGTATCTTGCGGATAACGTAACCGAGTTGACGAGCCCGTTCGATTGAGGCAATCAAGTCCGGGTGTAATGTCGGCTCACCACCGCCGAACCAGACACCCTCGGCGCCCTGGGAGAGTCCATGTTCCAGCCAGCCGTCGATCTCGCCCGATGACATTTTTGCCGAAGCCGGCTGAAGGGATGCAGGGCAGACTAAGCACCTGCAGTTGCACTCAAAGCTCAAGATGAGTTCGATCCACTTCATTGGAATCAAAAAATTAGGAGCAGCCCGATATTGATGTAGTAGGAACCCTGGACGTCTTCTTCGTCAAAGAAATACCAGCGGTAGCCGGCCCCCATGTCCAGGCCGTACCAGGGACCAAAAAGATATATCAGGCCGCCGCCGGCCGAGACCACCCAGGCATCTATATAGTCGAAAACAAAGAGCCGGCCGCCGCCGCCGTTGATATAGGGTACCAACTCGAGATCTGGAAACGGGATGTAGCGGATATCGCCGGTCAGCATGATAAAAGACGGATCGCCGCCGCCGGTTTGGAAGAGCGGTGAAATGCTCAGGCCGAGGCCCTTGAGAACATAGAAGCCGAAAGAACCACTGAACGAAAAAGTGACACCATCGCTACCGCCGCGCAAACCCATCCCGGCCCCGACCCGCATGGTGCCCTGTTCGAAGTTCGCCCGGGCAGGGCTTAGCCCGACGAACAACAAGGCGGTAATTACTACTATCCTGATCATGGTCTGCATGTTGAGTAGATACTAACTCGTTCTCGTTCCAAAAGCCCGTTTTTTCAAAAAACGAAACAAAAACACAGTAATCGACTCCAAAAAAGGTGCTCCAGAAAGGGTGTTACCCACTTAGCTAAGTAGAGCTGACAGAATGCCTGAGATCGGAGTAGTATAGAAGTAGGTGGGTGGATTATGACCAAGAGATCAATCTCGGGTGTTCAGGTATTCCTGCCACTATTGTTTATTCTGACAAGCTCTGCCTTTATTGGTTCATGTTCAGGCAACACACCTATGGAGTGTCCGGAAAAGTCGCCCGACACAGGAGACTCGTGTGAGGGCAGGTTGTACTGCCCATATGGTAATTACAAGGAATGTGAATTTTGCGGCACGGCACAATACTTCTTGGTCTGCCAATGTTTAGATGGAGAGTTTGACTGCTCACGACAGCATATTGACTGCTTGCCATGTGAAGATGCAGGGTTCCAATGGGATGCCGGAGTTGATGGCGGGGAATCGTCTGACGACGAAGGTGATGGGGATTAACTGGTCACAATGGAACCAAGGTTACACGATTCGGGTGGCACCTTATTTGGACTGGTCGTCGGAGGACCTTTTGGATGCGGTTTAGGTTGCTTGCATTTTGGCTGTGGGGTTTTTATTCCTTGAGCACGCTTTTCGCTTGCGAAGAGAGATTTGTATGTGAAATTGGACCTAGGTCAAATGAACTGATAGCAGCAGAGCATACGATAGAAGGTGTCAGGGACATCATAGTAGACGTCACCCGGTTGACTGATGGTAGTTACATCTTTGCCGGCTATCACTGGTTTGAAGAATCGGCAAAACCCTGGAAAATACAGGGGTCACCCATTAGAAGGCTCCGGTCAACTGAATAAACCTCTCCCGCCGGAAAAAATTCCTCGCATGATCCAGTTCCCAATTTCCACCCACAAAACGGACTAACAAATCG
>JAFDKH010000209.1 GCA_019307065.1 Deltaproteobacteria bacterium | reverse complement strand
AAATTCATTGAAGTCGGTGACATTGTCGGTGTCCAGGGAAGTCCCGTTCGGACTCGCACCGGAGAGCTGTCGATTCATGCCAAATCACTCAAACTGCTGACCAAGAGCATCAGGCCCCTGCCCGAGAAATGGCACGGACTCAAAGATGTCGAGCTTCGTTATCGTCGCAGTTATCTGGATCTGACGGTCAACCAATCAGTTGCCGATGTGTTTATACTCAGAGCTAAAATTCTGAAAAAACTGAGAGAATTTTTTGATTCGCGGGGATATCTAGAGGTTGAAACCCCGATGATGCATACCCTGGCCGGCGGCGCAACGGCTCGGCCCTTCGTTACCCATCACAATGCCCTCGACATGCAACTCTTCATGCGGGTTGCACCCGAACTGTTTCTCAAACGGCTTTTAGTCGGCGGGCTCGAGCGGGTCTACGAGTTGAACCGCTGTTTTCGGAACGAGGGCATATCCACCCAGCACAACCCCGAGTTCTCGATGCTGGAGTTTTATCAGGCCTACGCGACCTACACCGATTTGATGGAGTTGACCGAACAATTGCTGGGTTGGCTGGCAAGCGAGCTCAAGGGTACTAAAGTGCTGACCTGTCAAGATCAAGAAATCAATTTCGAGCCGCCCTTTGCCCGGATAACGGTCAAAGAATCGCTGGCCAAGGCATTGAGTATTGATGTCGAGCAGTTTGGTCGGCGAGACGACTTACTCAAGCTGGCCGATCAGCATCATGTCTCGGTTTCAGATGACTGGGAGTCGGGCAAGATCCTGATGGCGTTATTCGAGGAGAAAGTTGAAGCCAGCTTGATCCAGCCGACTTTCGTCTACGACTTTCCCCTGGATGTTTCGCCGCTTTCACGCCAGAAAGATGGCCAGCCGGATCTAGTCGATCGATTCGAGTTATATATAAGCGGGCGAGAGATGGCCAACGCATTCTCGGAACTGAACGATCCCGATGAACAGCGTGATCGGTTTACGGCTCAGATGGAAGCCAAGGCCAAAGGCGACCAAGAGGCCATGCCTTTCGATGATGACTATATCCGCGCTCTGGAATACGGCATGCCGCCGGCCGCCGGAGAAGGAATCGGAATAGACCGCCTGGTTATGCTTTTTGCAGATGTTCCTTCTATTCGCGATGTTATTTTGTTTCCTTTGCTCAAACCGGAGCGCTAAACGGCCTAATAGAGCTTTCCAGCCGGCCTGGAGGAATTTTTGGAAAAGCGTCGCACCTGGACGTCCTTCGGCTTGACCACGCTTTGCGGGATGGCGGTCACGCTGGGCTTGCTGCTGGCAGGCGAGCACCTGCTGCGAGTCGGATGGCAAGACGTTCGGTCCACTAGCGACAGTTTGCCGTATATTTTTCTGGCCGGCGAAGGTTTGATCGTCGGATGTATGCTTGGTTTTTTAGTCGGATACTATCCTTCGCTGGAAGGTCTCCTGTCGAGCTTAGTGATAATCGTTCGCTTGTTGATCCGGGATGATTTTCAAATCAGTCTGGACAATTTCGTCGAGCTGCTGCTCAAGTTCGAGGTCCATTTTGCAGCTCTTTATTTGGTTTCGTTTATTTTGTTTCTGGCCCGTGGCGGAGGTTTGTATTATCCGTTTTTTGTGGGCATGCGTTATCTGCGCTTTAAAATGATCACGGCTATTTCGGTGGCCGGGGTGGCCCTGGGTGTTGCGGCCATGGTTGTAGTGCTGAGCGTGATGAGCGGATTCGAAATGGACCTCAAGCAGAAAATAGTTGGAACCAACGCTCACGGTATTGTGCAGAAACGCGGTCTTGATTTTTCCGAGTGGCCAATGGTGATCGAAAAGATACGCCATGTGCCAGGCGTAATAGCCGCCACGCCGTTTATCTACAATGAGGTGATGATTTCATCGGAGTACAATATTTCCGGGGTTTTCATCAAAGGTATCGAACCCGAAACCGCCGGCACAGTTACAAATCTTCATGACAGCGTCGAAGAAGGCAGCTTAGATCTGCTGATACATCCAGAAAAGATCGACGCCTATCTCGACAAAAAGCGTAATGTTACCAGGCCCAACGGCGACCTGGGCTCCAAGACGAAAGTAATCCCGCCGAATCCCGCTAAACCAAAAGCCAAGGTCGATTCGGAACCCAAGGGTACTATTGAGGAGAAGGTGAAACTAGGTGAGGGGGCCCTCGAACTGATCGATTCGGTCCCGCCGCCGCCCGATTTGGGCGAGGTTCCGCCACCCGAACCTTTTGCGATTCAGCCTAAAAAAGTGAAACGGCTGCGGGGTATTTTCATCGGCAAGGAACTGAAAAAGATCCTCAAGGTGCGAGTCGGAGATCAGGTCAACGTCGTATCTCCCTTGAGTGAAGAATTGGGGCCGACCGGTCCGGTACCCATGGCCCGTTCATTCAGAGTAGCCGGGGTGTTTGCTACCGGAATGTACGAATATGACGCCAAGTCGGTTTACGTAACCCTTGAAGCCGCCCAGGATTTTTTCAATATGGGTGATACGATTACCGGAATCGGCTTGAAGTTCCATAACCTCGATCAAGCCAAGGCTATCTGCGCAGACATCCTCGCGGTTCTCGATGGCTATCCATTTTTCACGCGCACCTGGTACCAGATGAACAAAAACCTGTTTACCGCCCTTAAAATGGAAAAGATAGGCATGTTCATCCTGGTGGTGATCGTCACTCTTGTGTCGGCTTTCGGAATCATCTCGACCTTGATAATGCTGGTTTGGGAAAAGATTAAAGAAATAGCCATCCTCAAGTCAATGGGGTCAACCGGCGACGTGGTGATGAAGATTTTCATGATCGAAGGCATTGTTATAGGAATGGTCGGAACCGGGATGGGATTGTTGCTTGGCTGGGGTGTCTGCCTGCTGTTACAGAATTACGGGTTACAGCTTGATCCCGAGGTTTATTACATTCAGGACCTGCCGGTAAACATGGATGCCTTGGAGTTCATGCTTATTGCTGGTATAGCACTTCACATTAGTTTCATTGCCACGATTTATCCTTCCCGCCGGGCTTCGCGACTGATACCGGCGGAAGGTTTGAAATACGATTAGGGAGCAACTGACTTGGATGCCCTGGTGAAAGTGAGCGACTTGACCAAGACTTTTTGGCTGAGAAACAAGCGCATAGAGGTTCTCAAGGGAGTTGACTTCGAGGTTATGCCTCAGGAGATGGTTGCCGTTGTGGGTCCCTCGGGGGCCGGTAAAAGCACTCTGTTACATTTACTTGGCTCGCTGGACATCCCAACCGGAGGAGAGATACATATTAAAGGCCTGAACATGGCGTCGCTCTCGCCAAATAGTCTGGCTTCTTTCAGAAACCGGACAATCGGGTTTGTATTCCAGTTTCATCATCTTCTGCCGGAGTTCACAGCCCTGGAGAACACAATGATGCCGGCCCTGGTTCAACGAATTCCGCGCAAGCGCGCCGGCGAGACTGCCAGGAAGATGCTTGTTAGAGTTGGCCTGGAAGATCGGCTCGATCATCGACCGGTCGAGTTGTCCGGCGGCGAACAACAGCGGGTGGCCCTGGCTCGAGCATTGGTTCTCGGGCCAAAACTACTGCTGGCCGACGAACCGACCGGTAACCTGGATGAAGAGACCGGAGAAAGCATCCATGACTTGCTCTTCGAACTCAATGACCAAATGGGTATGACCACGATTATCGTAACGCATAATCCCAAACTTGCCGACCGGCTTGGACGGAGTATGTTCTTGCGCAATGGTGCCATTGTGAGCGATGAAAGGGAAGATCTGTCCGGCCCACTGAGTCAATCTCAGGCAAAGGACGAGGAGACGACCAAATAATGACTCGGCATTTTACAGCTTGTTTATTCATCGCGGCAACCTTGCTGGTCGTAACGGCCATAGCTAAAGCGGATGACCTGCAGGCGGTGAAGGTAAGCGGCAATAAAAGGGTCGAATCGGACGCCATTCGAGTGGCAATTAAATCGCAACCGGGTGAACCGTTGAATCCGACCCTGGTTGCGGCCGACATCAAGGCCATATTCTTACTGGGATACTTTGACAACGTTAGAGCGGAAGTCAAAGGTGAGCCGGGGTCCGAAGTGCTCGTCTTTGTGGTTACCGAAAAGCCATCAATCGCCTTAGTTGATTATCGCGGGTACGACGAGTTGGATCTGGACAAGATCAAGGAAGTTGTCGATATTCAACCGCTGTCGGTGCTGGATATCGGCAAGATAAAGCAAAACGCTCAGAAGATTAGAGAACTCTATATAGAAAAGGGTTTTTATCTGGCCGAGGTTGAATACGAATTGCAGAAACTGGAGAAGAACAGAACCAAGATCACTTTTGTGATTATCGAGCGTGCCAAGGTCGAAGTTGAACGGATAACCTTCGGCGGCAACGAGAAAGTGCCGGATGACGAGCTGAAGGGTTTTATGGAAACCCGCGAGGGTGACTTTTTCTCCTGGCTGACTTCGGCCGGGACGTTTAAGCAAGAAGCTCTCAAGCGCGACTTGATGCGGATCAATCAGTACTACTACGACCACGGGTATATCAACGTCAAAGTATCCGAACCGCTGGTGGAGATTAGCCGGGATCGCAAATCACTATACATTACAATCTCGGTCGAGGAAGGCGAGCAGTATCGTTTTGGCAACATGGCCTTCTCGGGCGATCTTATGTGCAATGATCGCGACCTGCTCAAGCAAATTGAAATCGCCATAGACAGCAGTGCTACCGGTTTGTTGCTGTCGCGCGAGCTGATCCGCGAACTTCAAAAGAGAATGAGCGACACCGAGATTGCCCGGCTGAGACTTTCGGTTCTGATGGAATTGGAAAAAGAAGTCGAACTGCGCATCGCCCAGGGTGTCTGGGAAGAAGATCAGCCCCTGCGGCCCAAAGGGGAACTCCTGCGCGAGCGAGTCAGGACTGAATTGTTGAATCAGTTGAAGACCGAGGTGCTCAAGAAACTTCTATTAGTCGAGCCCGGTGAGATCTTCCATCGCTCTAAATTGGGCATGAGCATGTTCAAGATCCAGGATGTCTACAAGGATCGAGGTTACGCCTACGTTGAAGTAGTCCCGGGAACCAATATCGACGCCGAGTCCCGCATAGCCGACATAAACTTCAATGTTCAAAAAGGCTCAAAGGTTTTCATCGAGAGAATCGATATTCGGGGCAACGCCAAAACACGTGACAAGGTCATTCGGCGCCAGCTGCGTATCTTTGAGGGGGAATACTATTCGGGTACCGGGCTGGAAATATCCCGGAGGCGAGTGAATATGCTCGGATTTTTCGAGAAAGTCGATATCGCCGAGCAGAAGGGCAGCCGGCCGGATCGGATAGTGATTACGGTGACAGTCAAAGAGCGCCCGACTGGAACCTTCCAGATCGGGGCCGGCTTCTCATCGGTCGAGAACTTCATTGCGACCGCCCAGGTGTCTCAACAAAACTTGTTTGGGCGCGGTCAAACCCTGTCGTTGATGGCCCAGCTTTCCAGCCTGCGGCAGCTTTTTTCGGTGAATTTTATCGAGCCGTACTTCCTGGATACCAGCTGGTATTTCGCTTTCCGGCTTTTCAACATGCAGGTCGACTACATCAACTTCTTAAGAAAGGCGACCGGCGGAGACGTCACCCTGGGCTACGAATTCATCGACGATTGGCGATTATCGGTGACTTACACACTTGAGAATGTCGACGTCTCGGGGCGTGGCGGAATCAGGCACCACAACCTGTTCTCGGACGGCTGGACCTCGAGCTTGCGGCTGACGGTCACCTGGGATACCCGCGACAATCGTCTCTTCCCGACTTCCGGGCATTTACTGCAGGGCTCGGCCGAGCATGCCAGCAAGTACACCGTCAGCGAGAATGAATTCACCCGCTTCTCGGCGGTTGGGCGCTATTATATTCCCATTTTCTGGGGATTCGTGATCAAGACCAATTTGACACTGGGGTATCTGACTCCCGGTTCGCCGATCTTCGAGAAATATTTCGTGGGCGGTATATACAGCGTGCGCGGCTACGAGCCGCGTTCGATTGGCCCCAAAGAAGATGTTGCGGGCGACCCAAAGGATCCTGCCTCAGCCACTCAATTAATAAACGTCGGCGGCAACAAGCAGGTCATCGCCAACATCGAGCTCGAGTTTCCGATCTTTCCGCAGGTCAACATTCGCGGGGTCTTATTTTTGGATGCCGGGAATTCCTTTGGCGAAGGAACCTACATGTTTGCCAACACTTATACGGATCATCCCATAACCAACGAGCACATCAAAGAAACCTGGCTGGGGCTTTACTGGTCGGCTGGCTTCGGGTTCCGCTGGTTTTCTCCGATTGGGCCGCTGCGCTTCGAGTGGGGTATCCCACTCACCCGGCGTTACGGGGATAAAGATATCTTGTTCGAGTTTACTATTGGTAACTTTTTCTAGAGGATTTTCAAGGTTGTGTTGAATTTAGGATTGACAAGACGAGTCGAAACAAAACGAGACGCTTACCGGGTTGGGTGAGCCAATAGCTAGAGAGGTCATCAGAATGAAGATCGGAAAATGGTGTTCAGGTTGGGTTGCATTGCTAGTACTTTCATGGGGTCTTTATTCGCCCGGAGTGCAAGCTCAACAAACAAAAATCGGCTATGTAAGCGTGATGCGCGTGTTCGAAAGCACCAATGAGGGTAAGGCGATACTCAAACGGTTGAAGACCGAACACCAGCAAAAACAAAAAGAGCTGGACACACGCATGAAGGCTTTCGAGGCTAAAGCCAAGCAGTTCCAACAGCAGTCGGCTATGCTCAAAGAAGATGTGCGCAAAGAACGTATCCAGGTGCTGGCTAAGGAAGAACGTGAACTGCAGATGTTGTTCATGCAATACCAGGGTGGTATCAACAAGAAGAAAGCCGAAGCTCTTGGAAAATTCGAGGAAAAAGTCCTCGAAGTAATTCGTATTGTATCTAAGCGCGAAAACCTGACCTACGTTATTCGCCAGGAAGTATTGTTGCATGGTCCGGTTAAAATGGACCTGACCAATCAGGTTATCCGCGAATACGACAAGCGTTACTCGGCAGGGAAGAAGAAAGGCAAGTGATTCTTGCCGCAAGCGCTATCCGAGATTGCCCGACTGATTGGTGCCGAATTAATTGGATCTGATCGGAAGGTGTCCGGTGTGGCTGCATTGGAGAACGCCGGGGACTCCGATTTGTCGTTGTGCTTCAACCAGCGCCGGGTGAGTGAACTCAAGAAGACAACTGCTGCTGCGGTTGTTATGCCTCGACGCTACTCGCGCTTGCTGGGCGAAGTGCCCTGTTCCGTGTTGCTGGTCGACGATCCGCGCCTGGCCCTGGCCAAGATTATCGAGTTGTTCTATCCCGAACAGCCTGTTGAACCCGGAATTCAACCCGGAGCAATTGTAGATCCTCTGGCCGAAATAGATTCTTCAGTCCGAGTCGAATCGGGCGCCCGAATCGGAGCCAGGACCAAGGTAGCTGCCGGCACACGCATCGAAAGTTATGTCGTCTTAGGGGCTGGAGTCGAAGTCGGTCGCGACTGTCGCCTGCGAACACACTGTGTTGTTAGAGATAATTGTATACTGGGCAATCGAGTGACTTTGAGTAGCGGAGTTGTGATCGGCTCCGATGGTTTTGGTTATGTGGCTGACGAGGACAGGACAATTCCTATCAAGCAAGTTGGCAACGTAATTATCGAAGACTATGTAGAGATTGGCGCGAATTCAACCGTTGATCGAGCGACCCTGGGATCAACCCGGATTGGTCAAGGAACAAAAATCGACAACCAGGTTCAGGTTGGACACAACGTTGAGATCGGTAAAAATGTCTTGATAGCCGCCCAGGTAGGTATATCTGGCAGCGTCACAATCAAGGACGGGGCTGTCCTGGGTGGACAGGTTGGTATAGCCGATCATATGGTCATCGGAGCCGGCGCCCAGGTGGGTGCTAAATCGGGAGTCGGTACACATGTTCCAAACGGCGCTCGCGTAGCCGGTTATCCGGCTGTTCCGGTCAAACAGTGGCTGTCGAACGTTTTTTCACAGCGCCCGCGGAAAAAGCGGTCGCTCGAAGGCCGGCAGCGGAGAGACAAGTGACCAAGATTCATCCAAGCGCCGTAGTCGATCCCAAGGCCGAACTGGCAGAGGATGTCGAGGTGGGGCCCGGTGCTGTAGTTGGTCCCAACGTGCAAATTGGTGCAGGTTCAATCATCGGAGCTCATGCGGTTCTTGATGGTCACCTGAGCATGGGTGAGGGCAACAGAGTCTACCCGCATGCTGTCTTGGGAACTGAGCCGCAAGATATCAAATATCGAAATGAGCCAACCCGGCTGGAATTCGGGAATCACAACCTGATTCGAGAATTCGTGACAGTTCATCGCGGGACGCCCCAGGGGGCAGGTGTAACCCGGATTTGCTCTAATGTTTTCTTGATGGCCTATGCCCATATTGCCCACGATAATGTTGTAGAGGATTTTGTTGTGGTGGCCAACAGTGCCCAAATCGCCGGACATGTGTTCCTGGGTGAGCATGCCGTGGTTGGTGGTTGTACCGCAATACATCAGTTCGTTCGGATTGGTCAACATGCGTTTATCGGGGGAGGCAGCGTAGTCGTAATGGATGTCCCGCCGTTTTGTCGAGCGACCGGCAATCGAGCAAAGCTACACGGTCTCAACGGCATTGGACTGAGTCGACGCGGTTATTCCAAAGATGATCTCAAGGCATTGAGGACTGCCTACCGCCTGGCGTTTCAATCTGATTTACTGATAGGAGAAGCCACAGATCGGATCGAGCAAGAGATAACTTGTGTTTGTCCCCAGGCCGCACTATTAACCGAGTTTTTACGGACTTCAAAAAGAGGCGTGACTCGCTGAGTGGCCACCGCCGCCTATATTCGACATAAGTGATTACTGGGTAGTACAAGTAAAGATTTGCTGTGCGCCGTCGCTGCCGCCGGTGAAACTGAATCGTATGTCCGGATCCCAGGCGATGCTGACTCCCGGAAGAATTTTCTTATAGTCCTCACAAGTTACCAGCGCAGCGGCAGACTGCACCTGGTAGTTGAGTCCGTCCGGACAGGTAAACTGTGCTCCGATGTTCTTGAGTTGCTCGGTATATGTTCCCAGTGAGGTTACCAGGATACGTTTGTCGTAGTTGGGTTCTGAAAAAGACATGCAGAAAGTGCCGTTTTTATTTATTTCGACATCCCACAAATGTTCTTGGATGTTGTCTAGATCAACAGGGTTATTGAAGGTTATCTCAATGCCGTAGGTAAACGAACAGCGTCTACCGTCCAGGCTCAGAGTACCTTT
>JAFDKH010000401.1 GCA_019307065.1 Deltaproteobacteria bacterium | reverse complement strand
ATAATGCGAGTTAGAGACTCGCACGCTTAAAAAGTGGAGGTCTGTTTCAATGTATCGATTGAGCTTGTTGCTGATGATGTGGCTGGCCGTCAGCGCTTGCAGCAGCGCCAACAACGCTGAATGCGAAAACGGCCAGGGGTCCTGTTCCCAAGACGCCCTGTTTTTGACAATCTGCCAGGACGGAAAATGGCAGACAATCGACTGCATGTCCGAACAAGGTCGCTTGTGTGAAGCCGGGGCCTGTGTCGAACCGGCCCGCTTCGGCAGTCCCGCCTGGGGACGCTGCGAGACCGATCCACTGGCTACACCTGAGAGTTTGCATGCCAAGATGATTTATTACGAAGCTATTGCCAGCCGGCTGCACATTCACCCGGTCCTCAAGTGGATCGCCGGGGTAATCCTGCCTTGCGACGGAGCCGACTGCACAACCCCGGGAGTCGCCGAAGACCAGGCCAGCTACACAGACGTCGAGCGGTGGCTGAGCGGCGAAAACGACGGACTTTGGAGCGCCCTTTATTTGGCGGCCGAAGCCTTTCGTTATGGAACAACCGGGGAAGAAGAAGCCCTGGCAGTTATAAAACTGCTGCTGGCCGGAGAAAAAGATCGCCTGGCAATCACCGGGGTAGCGGGTGTCTTCACCCGCCAGCTGATTCCGCCCGATGTTCCCGGGATTGAATGCCCGGCCGATCCGGTCGAATACGTCCCTGACATAGAAAAAGACGACAACCAGTGGGTACGAGTCGGCAGCGGCGGCTGCGTCGAAGTCACAGACAGCCAGACCCTTCAGTGGGTCACCACCGATCATTGCGGGTTGGATGACTACGCCGGCTACTGCTGGCTGGACAATGTCAGCCAGGACGAATACGCCGGTCACATGTTTGCCCTCGGGGCGCTTTATAAACTCGTCGATGATCAAGAGGTCCAGGCAACTGTTCGTGAAATGCTACAACAAATCGGGACCCACCTGGTCGAGAACCGTTTAGTGATTCACGATTGGGATGGGCGCCCGGTCGAGCACGGCCGGCTGTACGCCATGGCTTTAGACAACTTTCCCGGCTTCAACGCCGCCATGGCGCTGGATTACATCAAAATCTGCGCTACGGCCACCGGCGATGACGACATCCAGGACTTCTTCGACGATTGCCTGCTTCAAAAGCACGGGCAACTCGACTGTATCCAGCAGCCGAGTGAGTCGCCTATGGCTTACACCGAGCATCTCACCAATTCCGGGCTGTATGTCGGTGTCGATTCCTGCATGTCGAACTGGAACAACATCTCGATGCATTTCGCCTCGCTGCATAACTTGATCTGGTTCGAGCATGATCCCGAGCTGCGCGCCAAATACCAGTATCATCTTCAGCACGAAGCCTTCGACCCGCCCGACATTCCCCGCCCGGTCGTCGAGCAGAACAACACCTGGTTCAATTTCATCTACGCCGCTCAAAAAGCGCTCGGGCCCGACTCGGACGGACCGGCCCTGGCGGCGGTCAAGAACGGAATCTGCATGTTGCGCCAGTTTCCGGCCTCACAGCATCAACCTACCCTCGAATGCCCGCCGGCCAAATGCCAGGTCAGCTGCAGCGATCGCCTGGACAACGATATCGGCGACTACCCGCGCCAGATAGCCGAGCGCTGCCCGGGCACTTTCGTTTGGTGGGGCAACCCCTACGATTTGCGCGGCTGCACCGAGAACAAGCGCGTGATCCGGCCGCCGACCGACTATTTATTGGCTTACTGGATGGGCCGCTATTACGGGTTCATCAGCGAGGACATGTAAGTCTCAGCGACTCACGGCCTTCCGGTCGCGACAGTCAGGTCGTCGACCCACATATATTGATCGACCGGCGAGCCGTCGCCGATGTAGATCGCAATCAAAAACTGGTTGAAGGCCATGTCGGGATGCTGGCCGGTGCGCATCAGGATCTGGTGGGTGTCGATGATCAATTCACCGTCGTACCAATACTGGATCACCCCGTCGGGCACGCCGACTCCGTCGACAATCGAGTTCATCGCAAAGTACGACTCGATGAAATGCCAATCATTCTTGTAGTAGTCGCCCGGCTCGTCTTTGAACATCTGCTCGGGCGAGTCCCAGAAGCGCGCGCTGTAGTAACCGTTACCGGTTGAGAAACAGTCGCGCCCGTCGACGTAGCCGACCAGGCCGTTGCAGGAGCAGACCGAACGCTGCTCACTGAACTGGTAATCGTCGAACGAACCGCCGCAGCCGACGAAAGTGTCGTTATTGAGCAGGATGCAATTGGGATCGTTATTCTTGGAGTCTTGCAAAGCTATGCGCACAACCCCGCCGACTTGCTCGGTGTAGGTCGTCAAGTACGTATGGGACGGGCCGATCCAGCGATCGTCTTTGTTGGTTACAAAGTGGAATTCGTGCGGGTGGTACGAGCGACCGGAACCGACATAGTTGGCCGAGTACTTGACCCAGTAGCTCAGATAGACAGTTTCGGATTCGGCGAACTCATGCCGCCCGGGCGTGCCGCCGGAACATCCCCGGGCGTCTACGGCAAAGTGGCATTCGAAAGACGAGTTTGATCCGGGAATATGTTCGCTGGTCGAAAGATCACCCTGGGGCGCATCGTACCAATCGCGGGAACCAAAATCGCTGTCTTCGAAGTCTTCGAAAAAGATCACAGTCGACGGACCCGGATCTCCTCCGGGGTCCGCGCCCGGATCGGAGCCCGGATCGGAGCCCGGATCAGCACCCGGATCAGCACCCGGATCAGCACCCGGATCAGCACCCGGATC
>JAFDKH010000400.1 GCA_019307065.1 Deltaproteobacteria bacterium | reverse complement strand
ATATTGCCAACATGTTCTATCCACCAGCGGTCATAGTTGTTTGAATCGGTGTCGGCACGTTCGAAAGGGTCGCGCCGCAGGTTGAAAACCTTTGGCGCCCGCAGCGTAACGAGCGGGTCACGCCAGATGTCCATGCGTTTGGTGCGCTGTTCCATGTAGACGAGCTTCCAATCGTCGTATCGGATACCGCAGATTTCACCAGCATCGGTAGGATAGACAAACAGCCGACGCGGGCTTTCTTTTTGCTTGCCCGTGATGAGTGGAAGAAGGTTGTACCCGTCGATGCGAACGTGGAATTTTTTACCCCCGAACTCGTCACCCTTGAGGAGTTTCTCTTTGATGTCGGGTGCACCGGCGGCGGCCAACAGCGTCGGAAACCAGTCCTGATGAGCGGCGATACCGATGGAAACCGCACCGGACGGGATCTGACCGGGCCACCGTACCGCGGCGGGTACCCTGTACGCACCCTCCCAGTTGCTGTTTTTCTCGCCGCGGAAAGGTGTAATGGCTCCGTCGGGCCATTCGTTATAGTGCGGTCCGTTATCCGTGGTATAGATGACAATTGTGTTTTTATCGATGCCTAAGTCGTTTAACTGTTTCAAGCGTGCACCGACCTGGTTGTCGTGCTCCACCATGCCATCGGAATAGAAATTTCCATTGGGACCGGAGATGCCTTTGTGCTCGGGACGGATATGGGTATAGAAGTGCATCCGCGATGGGTTGAACCAGACGAAAAATGGCTTTTCAGCTTTATGGGCCCGGTTGATGAAGTCCTGCGCCGCGGTTAGGAACTCGTCGTCCACCGTCTCCATGCGCTTTTTGGTCAGCGGACCGGTATCTTCAATTTTCTGTTTGCCCACGCGCCCCCAGCGAGGCTGCTCGGTGGGGTCGTCTTTGGTTGTGGCCCAGCTGTGAAGCACACCGCGCGGGCCGAACTTCTCCTTGAATCCTTCGTACTTCGGGTAATCCGGGTGTTCGGGCTCTTCCTCCGAGTTCAAATGGTAGAGATTACCAAAGAACTCGTCGAACCCGTGGACGGTTGGCAGGAACTCGTTGCGGTCGCCCAGATGGTTCTTGCCGAATTGCCCTGTTGCGTAGCCCAGCGGTTTAAGCATTTCAGCGATGGTCGGATCTTCTTTCTGAATCCCCACCCGTGCCCCCGGCATGCCCACTTTCGTCAACCCGGTTCGGATCGGATTTTGCCCGGTGATGAAGGCCGCCCGCCCGGCAGTACAACTTTGCTGACCGTAGTAGTCGGTGAAGCTCATTCCCCCGTTGGCAATACGGTCGATGTTGGGCGTCCGGTACTCCATCATCCCTCGGTTGTTGTAGCTCAGGTTCCAATAGCCTATATCATCGCCCATGATGACAAGGATATTGGGTTTTTCGGCGGCAAAGATCCCGGGACCTGCTATACACAGGGCCAACAGGGTCAGTGCAAAGGTAAAGACTTGTTTCTTCATTTTTTGATTCCTCCTGTTTAAATGTTTGTTTTTAAAGAAAAATATCGATTTCCATTATCTTGGGAACAAAAACTGGAGCGTCCAGCTCATGGACCAGTCAGGGGCGCCATCCGGTTTTACAGCGTTGTAATAGGCTTCAAGCTTTGTATTCATTTTCTGACTGGCGATCTCAAACATCTTACCCACTCCACCGCCCAGCGGTATGGTCCAGCGACTACTGGAATCCGCCTGCCAGTTCGCGGTAAGGATCATATCGGAGACCAAATACCAGCCCTTGGCAAGATTGTAATTTACGAAAGGTTCGAGGAGCAGTTGATTGACGTTTGCACGGTCGGAATCACCCGCGAAAGACCAGAGCTGCCGGCCGAGCAGGCCTATTGTCCATGGCTTGGGTTGGACAAGGACTACGGCAGTGGGTCCGGCACTCCATTTGCCGCTGCCCAACTGGTCATCTGTGGCTGTATTCATCATGATTGATGGTCCGATACCCCATATGACCTTGCCGGGTTCGGCCGGAGAAACAAAGACAGAGTAGTTGATGTCGCCCAACCCGGTGGCGCCATCGCCCGGAATAGGGTTGGGAATCTCAGGCGTCCCCGTGACAAGACCAGGCGTGTCAATAAGTGGCATAATTACACGATTGATCAGGTTCCAGTCGCCAACAGTTACCGGAATCACCGGCTGGATGTTCAAAAAGGTGGCCTCGCCGTTGTCCGCGCCATAATCGAAAGTAAATTTGAATGGCAGACTGTACATGGCCCCCACAGGGTTTTGCGTCTTTGCGGCCAGATCCCCACCGCCGCCCTCCTTGGTTTCCTTTTTCTCTTGTGCCAGGACCTGACCAGAGCATAAAACCGCCAAAAACGTGAATATGATGATATAAGGAACCCGAACGTTTTTGTTGGCTGATGAAATCGTTACCATTTTTACTCCCTTCGCGTTAAGAGACCCGTGTTCAGGTTTAGACCATTGCGATTTCGAGGATTTATGATCTCTCCTGTTTGCCGATAGGGTGCAATTCCCGAATGTGTGGCGACTCTACCTCACCAAGAACCTCCAGGGCGCCCAAGAGCATATGGGCCGTCTGACAATTGGTAGTCTATACCTCTGCCCGCCTCCGGACTCCATTTGAATCCAGCGCCTCAACAATCTCGTTTTCGAGTTCCTTGATCAGAGTTCGATATTCGTTGACCCTGGTTTCGGCTTCAGGCTCTTTGGACTGGGTCCAGTACTGCCATGCGTGGACGCAGTCATCGTAGTCTTCACATATGGCGCGGAATTCGGGATCTTCCGTCATAAGAA
>JAFDKH010000002.1 GCA_019307065.1 Deltaproteobacteria bacterium | reverse complement strand
CCGTTTGCGCGCTTGCGGCCGGGAGCGAAACTCGCAGCAGATGCCCGGGTAGGTAATTTCGTCGAAATGAAAAAAAGCACTCTGGGTAAAGGTTCCAAGGCGAATCACTTGAGCTACTTAGGGGATGCCGAAATTGGGGCCGGGGTCAACGTCGGGGCCGGGACGATCACCTGCAACTATGACGGGGTCAACAAGTACAAGACCGTAATCGAAGACGGTGTTTTTATCGGTTCCGATACTCAGCTGGTTGCCCCGGTCAAGGTAGGCCGCGGGGCCGTGATTGGGGCCGGTACTACGGTTACCAGTGATGTTCCGGCGAATGCGCTGGCTGTTTCGCGAGTTAAACAGAAGAACATCAAAGGTTACGGCAAACGCCTGAAAAGAAAAAGAAGCTCAACCAAAAAATGACAGTTACCCCCTTGACTCTTTTCTCGATTGCAGATTAAACTCTAATAAAATCAAGCAGGTGTGCTGAAAGGTGTGCTTGTGTAAACGTTGGTCGCACCTTGAATCAGGTTGACTGGTTCGAGGTTGGGGAAAAGTACAGTTAGATGAAGTTGTTCAAGCCTTTAATTTATTCAGCCTTCTCGATCGTGATTTTTACAGGTATTGCCTTAGCCCAAACCACGGTCCACGAACAAGGGTTCAACAGTTCGATCAGTCCCTGGTATGAGTGGCATCCCTCAGAAACAACCGCCGACTGGTCGACCACCAGCTCGGGAAGCAGTCCAAGTTGTTCGCCGTATGAAGGCGACAAGATGGCAGAATTCAACTCCGACTGGGCTGACTCATATGACGAGGCCGTGATCGAGTCGCCGGACTTGAACTTGACCGGGGCCGAGGTGGCCGAGTTTAGATTCTGGATGAATCACGATACCGGCTCGAACAACGACGACCTGATCAAGTTTCAGATCAGCCGGGATGGCGGCGAGCGCTTCTACACGCAGTACGAATTCAAACGCTACGACGGTTCGGATGGCTGGGCCGAACATGTCGTTCCGCTGGGCAACTATACGACTTATTCCAATTTGCAAATCGCTTTTCGCGGATACAGCCGGCATGGCAACAACATCTTCGTTGATCATATAAGAGTTCTCAAAGACACCTTAGCTAACGGGGTCGAGGGCAAAGGCTGTAGCGCCGGAGGCGAATGCAACTCGGGGATCTGCGGTGTCGATCCGGGCGGCAACGGCCGTTGTCGTGAAGCTGGTACTACTTGTATCGACGGGCACCGCATGCCGGTCGGTCAAGGTACGGTGACTTGCTACGACGGTAACGTGGCTACCTGCAACGGCACTGACAACTGGAGCGTCGTTGATTGCTTCGACGACTGCGGGCCATACCTGGATGTGCACGATTGCGACATGGGTAGTTGCGCCGATTGCGGGGACGGTATTTGTATCGTCTTCGGCGACGAAGGTTGCGATGACAACGCCTACTGTCAGCCGACCTTTATCTTCATCGGAATTTGTGTTTTCGAAAAAGAAAACGGTGAAATCTGCGAATCCAACGACGAATGCATCTCGGACAACTGCGTCGCGTCGCCCAGTGGCACCAAGTTTTGTCAAGCCAGCGGGGTGGTCTGCTCGTCCGATACCGGCGACCCGGTTACGGCCGGGACGAGTACCTGCGCAGGCGGCGACTTGTGGACTTGCCAGGCCGGCGGCGGCTGGAGCACGACCGACTGCCTGACCAACTGCGGTTTCTACATCGATGTCGACGAGTGCATCGGCAGCGCCTGCAGCCAGTGTGCCACCAGCTGCGACGGCAACGAAGATTGCAAACCGGGGATTCTATGTATCAGTCAAGAATGCGTCGGCAATCTGGACATCGGTTCGACCTGTACACTCGATACCCAGTGCGAAAGCGACCATTGCATCGACGGAGTCTGCTGCCAGGACATTTGCACGACCGGCTGCTACCGCTGCGATATTCAGAACTCCGAAGGTACTTGCACAGCGATCCCGGACGGCCAGGATCCGGACGGTGAATGCAGCGGAAGCGGAGTCTGTGCCGGGAGCTGTAACGGCTTCGGAGGCTGCAACTATCCCGATCTGAACACTGTTTGTGATATCTGTGCGCGCTGTAACAGTCTGGGGCAGTGCAACTTGTGGGTCCAGGCCGACAGTGACCCGGCCGATGAATGTCCGGACTGTCAGGTGTGCAACGGTTCGGCGGCCGGATGTCTGCCGGTATCCTCCGGCCAAGACCCGCTCAACGAATGCACGGCCGGACCCCAAGATGATTGCGGTCTCGACGGCAACTGTGACGGCAGCGGAGCTTGTCGTTATTGGCCTGCGGGAACCGAGTGCTCGGTGGGTTCATGCTCTAACGGGATGGCTACCTTTGCCGATATCTGCGACGGGTCCGGTCTGTGCACCGACGGCGGCAGCGGCTCGTGCGGGTTCTTCCGTTGTGCCGATGCCACTCGTTGTGCCGATTCATGCACCACGCATGCGGCTTGCATCTCGACCGGCTACTGCGCCGTAGCTGGACAGTGCGCGCCAGACCTGGGCGAAGGGGCCGACTGCGAAAACATTGTCTTTGCCGGACAGATCGATGATGCCGCCTGCATGGGCGGCTATTGTTTCGACGATAATTTCGATGCGAGCGGCGCTTTTTGTACTTCCGATCCGGCTGGATGCGTTAACAACGGGGTCGGTTTCAACAGCGGCTATGCCTTGTGCCAGGGCGCCGATTGGTACCGCGTCTGCCAGGGTGGCGCTCTGGGTTGGGGCGCTCAAACAGACTGCCTGGCCGGCCTGTGCGATGCTGGCGGCGGAGAAGACTCGGGCTACCGGCCGAGCGGGCTTTGTAATTCGGGTCCCGGAGGCGGCTGCACGGCAACTTGTCAAGGCTGTGAGCCTTACATGGCCTTCGATGATTCGTCTTGCCGAACGAGTTGCAGTTCGGCTACACATTGCTGGCCGGGCTACGCCTGTCAGGGAAGTGTCTGTAAGATTCCCGAGGGCATCGGCGACCCATGCGATAGTCAGGATGATTGTAGCAGCGCCGGGACGTGCATCGACGGTGTTTGCTGCAATGATTCATGCCAGGGCGCTTGCCGGGCCTGCAATCTTCCCGGACACGAGGGTTTCTGCACCATGGTGGATGAAGGCGAGGATCCGGATGGTGATTGCCAGGCCCTGCCCGAGATAACTTGTTCGACGACCGGCGATTGTGACGGGCACGGGAGTTGCTTGCGCTGGGAAGCCGAGACGATCTGCGGGCAGGCCCATTGCGAGGGTAATATTCTCAAAGGCGGCGCGATCTGCAACGGCGCCGGCGATTGCTTAGAAGACACTGACACAGATTGCCGGCCGGGCCGCTGTGAGGCGGACAGCTGCATCAACACTTGCTTGACTCACCCTGATTGTGATCCATTGGGTTTCTGTGCAGCCGGAGGCAGCTGCCAAATTGATTTAGCCGACGGGGAATCTTGCGCCGACGTGGTGCATACCGGTCTGGAGAAAGATCCGGCCTGTCTGGGGGGTTATTGTTTCGAAGACTCCTGGAGTGAAACCGATGAGTACTGTGCCAGCGACGAATCGGCTTGCGTAGCCCTGGGTTCGATTTATTCGCCCGGTTATCGCTTGTGCAACAACGACGAATGGTTCCGGATATGTCTGGGAGGTCGCGATGGCTGGGGTCCGGAGAATGTTTGTGGCGCGGCCGACGTTTGTGACGCCGGTGGAGGGGCTGACAGTGGAGTGCGCCCGGCCGAAACCTGCGAGTCGGGTTTCGTGGGTGGTTGCTCAACGGCCTGTGTCTCCTGTTTTCCATATCGGGCCGAGCAGCCCGGAGTTTGTGCCCAGGCTTGCGTCGAGGATGCCGACTGCTGGACGGGTTATTTCTGTCCGGCGGGAGTCTGTGAAGCCGGCAGTGGTCTGGGCGACGCCTGCCTTGATGCCGGCGACTGCACTGGTTGGGCCTGCGTCGATGGTGTTTGCTGTAACTCGGACTGCGCCAACGTCTGCCAGGTTTGCAATGATCCCTCGGCTCTGGGTGTTTGCATTTTCGTAAGAGCCGGGACCGACCCGTCCGATGATTGCGAGCCGGCTGTGGATATCTGCGGAATCACCGGCGCTTGTGACGGCGAGGGCGCTTGCGAATTTGCCCAGGCCGGCACTGTCTGTGCTGATGCCAGTTGTACGGCTGGGGTTTTCACGGTTGCTTCGACCTGCAACGGCCAGGGCGAGTGTGTGACCGGTAACAGTCAGGAGTGTGAATCGGGCAGCTGTCAGGGAGATAAATGTGCCTTGGTCGAAACTGACGGCGGACCGGACGGCGGCGATCGCGACGGTGGAATAACAGACGCTGGGGGCGATATCGGCCAGGTGCCGCCGGTGGCCGAAGCCGGCCCGACCCAGGTGGTCAAGCCTCAGAGTCTGGTAACTCTGGACGGCAGCCAAAGCCGCGATCCGAATGGAGACGAACTGACTTTCATGTGGAATCAGACTTCCGGTCCGGTCGAAGTCGCCCTGGCAGGTTCGACAACCGCCGGGCCGCAGTTCACTCCCGCGCGCGAAGGGGTCTATGTTTTCAGGCTGGTAGTCAATGACGGGGCCTACGACAGTGACCCGGATTATACCGAAGTGCAGGTAACCACTGTAGCTGCCGGCTGCGGCTGCAGTTCGAGTGCCGGACAGAGTTCATTATTGTTTATCTTGGTGATAGGGATAATTAAATCGTTACGAAAACGAAAATGAAGACCGCTCGGGCTGTCGGCTGGCTGGCGGCTGTGACATTGCTGGTTGGCGGCTGCGGTGAACAAGTTCAGGGCAACCTGCGCCTGCTGCTGGTTCCGCCGCACGAGGGCCGCAACCCCAACCAGGACCCGTTCGTCCTGGTGGATAAAGTCGAAATCGGCGTGGTCGATTCAATTGGAGTATTTTCATCATTCGGCGACTCGTCCCCGAATGCCAGTTTCGGCCCGGGCCTGATCAACGGCGATTGGCAGGGCGCTCCGTTCGTACTCGGAATCAACAGCCTCGGACGACCGGTCGCGGCCGGTTTCGGTCCGCCGCTGACAATCGTTTCGGGGATCGATCAAACTATTACGATTCCTTTTTCTCAGACCAATACGGGCGTGGCCCGCCGGATTCCCTTACAGGATCGCACTTTGGAAGATCCTTTCGCCGATCACGCTCCATCGCTCTTTATCGATGATCGCAATCTCGAAAGCGGGGCGATCGACGGGCCAGCCGATCTGACCGGCCTGGTTACCGCCATTTACCAGGCCAACGACTTGCTACTTAAGATCAGGGTCAGAGACGACCAGGTCGTGGCGGCGGCTTTAGAAGAACAAATAATTAACGGTGATGCCGTACGCATCTATCTTGAAGATATTGTCGTAACCGCCGGGGCCGACGGGCGCTTCGAGGTGCCCATCTCAGTCACGGCCGGTGAAGTCGAGATCGTCAGCGGCGGATATCAGGTCGAAATTGTCTTGCCGCTCAGTGAGCGGCGCAAGAACCTGCGCGTTCCTTTTGATCTGCGAGTCTACGACAGAGACGCCGCAGAAAATCCGGCCCTGGCCACCTGGTGTTTCGACCCCCGCCGCCAGGGGGAAGAGCCCTTGCTCGAGGATTACGGCGATCTGGTCCTGGGAGTCGATCTGCTGGATGTTCTCGAACAGAACGGACCGACCAGGACGTTTCCTGGCTCGGACGGTTTGGTCCAAATAAGCGGAAAATGGGACCAAGCCGGGCTGACTCTCGAGGTTAATGTTCCCGACGACGATGTTCGCACCCAGGCCAACAATGACGACCTGGCCGGCGCCGACCGGGTGGAGTTCTGGCTCGATCTGGACAACGGGGTGCCGACGATCCTAGAGTCGATCCCGTTTTTGCGAGTGACCGCCAGCGTCGGCGGGTCGAAGACCTACGCCGGAGGTTGGGACCCGAATGCGCTCGAAACCATTCATTTCGGTTTCACCGGCACGGTTTCCGGTACGACCACATCCGATGGTTATCAGATCGAGGTGGTGATCCCCTGGGCCGACTTGCAGTTGAATTCGCAACTACCGCAGCGTGGGTGGTTTTTTGGATTGGAGATTCGGGTTGTCGACGAAGATGAAGGCCTGACCGGCACGACCAGCTGGTCGGATTCGGTTGAACTGGTTCCCGACGATTGGTCGGAACTTAGATTGTTTTCGGTGGAGTGATTACAAGTGCAAAGAGCAGCCCTGGCATTTTCGATTCTTATGATTACCAGCCTGGCGGTTCAGGCGGCCGAGCCGTCCGTGGCTGTGGTTGAAGTCACCCCCGCGCCGGATCCAAGTTGGCGCGAACAAGATCTGAAAATCTTAGAGTCCTTACGGTCGGCCCTGCAGGCCCGACCCGGCCAGAGCAGTTTACCAGGCAGTCAGGTCTCTAAGGTCTTCGAAGAACCGCCCGACACGGCTTCGGGGCCCTTGGCTGCGCGGGCCAGCCAGCGCCTGAAAAAGGGCCAGGAATACTATGCGCGCCTGAAACCCAAGAGGGCGATCAAGGAATTCTCGGCAGCCCTCAGGATTTTACGAGCTATCTTTCCAAGTTTGCCGGGGCTTTCCGAACTCGAACAAGCCCACTTGATGCTGGGTATGACTTACCAGGCTCTCGGCAAGGCCAAGCGGGCCGCCCGCGAGTACGGTATGGTTTTGCTGCTCAACCCGCAACGCAAGCTGGACGAGAACACGGTCAACCCGATGGTGGTCGAGCGGTTTTCAAAAGTTCGTGAGCGTTTGATGACATCGATGAAGGGGTCGATTTCACTGATCTCCAAACCAGCCGGGGCGCGGGTTCTGATGAACGGCCGGGCGGTCGGCTACTCGCCGGTCACCATTCCGGGGGTTTATCCCGGCGAGCATTACTTTTCGATGGTACTCGACGGCTACAAGACCTGGTTCGGAGTTCTGCGTCTCAAGCCCGGCGGGCTGCAGAAGCGCGAAGTCTTTCTGCAAGACGGCCAGCGGATCAGCTGGGTTCACTTGCGTAATCGCATGGCCCAGGCCGGAATCGGAAAAACCCGGATCGATGATGCATCGAAATTAACCGGCGAACTCAAAACCGATTGGCTCTTGCTGGTTTCGATTTCTCACCTGGGTGGTTCGACGATGATGGAGCTGGGGATATATGAATCCGGCTCGGCCGAAGTCAGCCCGCTGGGTATTTTTGCGGCCGATGCCGGCAAGTTAGGCATAGCGGCCGATCGAGTCGCGCGCTGGATCGGCGGCGACCGGACGGTCCCCGAGGAAAAAACTTTCGTCAGAGTAATCAAGCATCCGGATATCATCGGGGGCGGAACGGGACACCCACCACCACCCCCGCCGCCCAACGGTTCGACCGCCTGGTACAAAAGCTGGTGGTTCTGGACCACGGTCGGGGTAGTGGCCGCCGGAGCGACCGCCGGAACGATTCTTCTGCTTCAAAGAGACAGCGGTATCCAGGTTCAGGCTTACCGGTAGGTGTCCTACTTCATCTTAACCACTAGATCGACCGACTTGCCTTTTTTGATGGTGACCTTTTTGGTCTTGGACAATTTCAGCTTGGGGTTGACCAGGCGAATCTCGTAGGTGCCCGGTTTGAGTTTGAGCTTGTAGATCGGCGTCGGGCGGGGTTGTTTCTTGCCGTTGATATAGACGTAGGCCCAGACCGGCACGGCATTGATATTCAGGTAGCCGTACCTCGGCCTGGGTGGCGGGGGCGGCGGTTTCTTGGGCTTTTTGATCAGCTGCGGTTCGAGGGCGATCATCTCGACCTTGCCGAAACTGACCTGCTTGGTCCAGGGCTTGTACTTGTCCAGAGTCAGCTTTAAAGAGTGGATCTTTTCTCGATCGAACCCTTCGAGCGTGGCCGGAGTAGTTTTGCCGGTCGGCTTGTCGTTTAGCGTTATCGCCGCGCCGTTGGGCTGGGATGAGATCGATAAAGTGCCCAGGCGTTTTGGGGGCGGGCGAACTGGCTCGGTCTGGCCGGCGTCCGACCTTGGTGCGACTACCGTTTCGGTTTTATTGGACAGCCAGTAAAACAGCACAACCGCGGCCGCCACTAGCAGGATCGACGTTGTCCCGATCAGCCCAATTGTAAAAGAAGACATCGGTTTCTTCCGGGGCGGGTGAGTCATATCGCCCGGAAGGTCCTTGCGGGTCAGCGGTCCCGCTGGCGGAGTTGGCGTGCCGTAGCCGGACCCCTCCTGCAATGCCGGTATATCGGTCAAGGAAATATCCGGGCGACTGCGTTCTTTTTCGAGTCTGTCTTCTTCTTCGATCTCTTTGGCGAAGAGTTTTTGCATGAAAGTCGCTAAGATTTTTGAATCCATCCGGGTGCCGCTGGTATAGAGCCGGTCATTGATCGCGTCGTGAAATTCGCCGGCGTTTTGGAAACGATCTTCGCGTTTGAGCGCGAGCGCTTTGTAGACTAGTTGGTCGACTTCGACCGGCACTTTTTTGTTGGTCGCCGAGGGCGGTGACGGGACCAGCGCGGCCCTTACTTTCTCTAGAGTTTCGAGATCGGTGTCACCTTTGAATAATCGTTTGGCTACCAGTGACTCGTACAAGAGTATCCCGGTTGCAAAGATGTCCGAGCGATGATCAATTGATTCGCCGAGGACTTGTTCGGGTGACATGTACCCGTATTTGCCTTTCATCGTGCCGGTCGCGGTTTTTTCGTCTTTATGCGAAGCCTTGGCGATCCCGAAGTCGGCGACTTTGACGTCGCCTTCCCAGGAGACCATGATATTGGACGGGCTCACGTCGCGATGAATAATTCCGGCCGGGCGGCCCTCGACCTTGACCCGATGAGCATATTCGAGGCCGTTGCATACCTGTGAAATTAAATACAGGGAAATCGGCACCGGCAGGCGTCTCTTCAACGTCCGGCAGCGATTGATAATCTGAAGCAGATCGCGACCGCGAACCAATTCCATGGCGATGAAATAATGCTCGCCGATTCTGCCCAAATCGAAGACTTGCACAATGTTGGCGTGATGCAGGCTGACCGAAATTTTGGCTTCAGTGATAAACATCTTGATAAAAGTTTCATCGATGGTCAGATTCGGCAGGATGCGTTTGATGCAGACTTCTTTGGTAAAGCCTTCGACGCCGAAAGCGGTCGCCCGAAAAATCTCGGCCATTCCGCCGGCGCCGATCCTGTCGGTCAGTACGTATTTTCCGAATGCCTGAGGTTCAAACATCCCATTCGGCATGGTCGCGAACCGTCCGATCAGGTCTTGGCCACGGCCGCCTCCCAGCGCGAGAGGTGACTGGCGACGTGTTTAGCGTCCATTTCAGGTTTGAAAAGTCGTTCTCTTTGCCATTTGTTACAGATCTCGTCGCGATCATTGAAGACCCCGGCCGCCAGGCCGGCCAGCAGAGCGGCACCCAGGGCAGTCGTTTCGAGAATCTTGGGTCTGTGAATCTCGACGCCGAGAATGTCAGACTGAAACTGAAGCAGAAGATCGTTGGCGGCTGCTCCACCGTCGACTCGCAAAAAGGCCAACTCGTCTTCGGCATCTTGCCGCATGGTTTCGACCACATCGCGTACCTGGAAGGCGATTCCTTCAAGGGTCGCACGGCACAGGTGGGCCGTAGTCGTCCCGCGGGTGATGCCCGAGATAATGCCCCGGGCTTCGGGATTCCAGCGCGGGGCCCCGAGGCCAACCAGGGCCGGCACGAAGACAACCCCATCGGAAGATTCGACCTGGCTGGCCAGGCTGGCGATATCGGCTGAGTCGTTCAGAATCCCCAGCCCGTCGCGCAACCATTGAACTGCGGCTCCGGCGATGAAGACGCTGCCCTCCAGGGCGTATACGACTTCGTTGTCGATTTTCCAGCCGACCGTAGTAAGCAAGCCGCGGGTACTGCGTACGGCGCGCTGGCCGGTGTTCATCAGAACAAAAGCTCCGGTCCCGTAGGTGCATTTGACCTGTCCGCAATCGAAGCAGGCCTGGCCGAAAAGAGCGGCTTGCTGATCGCCGGCAATTCCGCAAATCGGGATGCCGTCCGGCAACCCGGGTACCTGGCGGGTTGTGCCGTATTTCTCCGACGAAGATCTGATCTCGGGCAGCATCGCTTTGGGGATGCCCAGAATACCGAGCAGTTGATCATCCCAGGCCAGGTCGTCGAGGTTCATCAGCAGAGTCCGCGAAGCGTTGGACACATCGGTAATATGCGCCTGACGCCCGGTCAGCCGGTAGACTAAGTAGCTATCGATAGTGCCGAAACGAACGTCGCCGCGCTGGGCCGGATCGTTCAGGCCGGCGACATTGTCCAGCAGCCAGCGCAACTTGGTCCCCGAGAAATAAGGGTCTAGAACCAGGCCGGTGCGTTGACGAAAAAGCGGTTCGTGCCCGGCTTGTTTTAACTTGGCGCAATAATCGGCCGTTCGGCGGCATTGCCAGACAATCGCATTGTGAACCGCCTGACCGGTTTTGAAATCCCAAACTGCGGTGGTTTCGCGCTGGTTGGTAATCCCGATCGCGACAATGTCCTGGCCGCTGGCTGCACAACTGGTTAAGACAGCCTGGATGCTGTCGGTCACCGATTTCCAGATGTCGTCGAGGTCGTGTTCGACCCAACCGGGTTTTGGAAAGATCTGCCGGAATTCCTTATTCACCTTGGCCTGCATATTTCCGCTTGTGTCGAACAGGGCCGCGGTGGATCCAGTCGTGCCTTGATCGATGGCCAGTATGAACTTTCCCATAAGAACTCTCGAGGTAAGTTACTTGCCTTCAAAGGCTTGCTTGAGAAGCCTTGCAGCTTCTTCGAGCCGGTCGATAGTCCGAGCCCAGTCAGCCGGCGAGGGTATCTGGCCGCGTTTATCCACAAAAGATTCGAGAAAAGAAATGGTATAGAGAACCTGGTCGATCAAATGGTGCGAAGCCCCGCCGGCTGACTCGACCGGACTGCCGGGCCGCTCTTGCTCGTCTTCAATGATGTTCAGACGATCGCGTAATAGAGCAGTCTCGACCCGCAAGCTGTTTACTTCGAGGGCGGCCCTGATCCGATCCAGAACGGTATCCATTTCATCGAAAGGTTTTGTCAGGTATGAAAATGCGCCGACCTCCATAGCCTTGACCGCCGAATCGAGCGAAGCATAGCCGGTTATCATTATGAACTCGGTATCCGGGTGGCGTTTTTTCTGGGCTTCAATGAGATCCAGGCCGGACATATCGGGCAGGTTCTTATCGACCAGAGCTACCGCCGGCGCGTGACGATCGAGCATTTCCACGCCCTGGCGCCCGTCACTGGCCAAGAAAGATTGGAAGCCTGCTTCTTCGAGCAGACTCTGAAATAAAAAACGAACAACTTCTTCGTCGTCGATTACCAAGATGCATTGTCTTCTGTCAGGCGATGTCTGATTCATTATAAGCACGGCCTCCAGTCGGAGCAGATCAATGATCCCGACAATAAGAAATAAAAACACAACCTTGGCTATTGATCAAGATTACGGAAGAATCTGAAGCACCAGCAGGTTGCTCCCAATCGGCCCCAGTAAACGCCCGGAAACAGCTTCCATTCCGGAAACTCGGGCTGAGATCTCGACATTGCCGGTATTAGTAGCGCGGCCTTCCCAGCGTATTCGCCTGGTCGAATCGGCAGGAATATCCAGGGCTTCGGGCTTGATCGTGTCCCAGTCGACTGTGCCGGGGCCTGATTGAGTGGGCACTAGTAGTTCAACTCCCCGAGCCGGTGTCTGGCCCAGGTTGGTCACGTCGACAATTAGTTCGAAGAAGCGTCCCAGGCGTACACTTGGCTGGGCCAGCGAGGCGACTACCTGCAGGTTTGTCGGAGTCAGCACTCTGGCATCGATTGAGAGCGGCTGCTCGAGATCTACAAGCACGGTCTGATTTACCAATCCAGCTACCGCAAGCGAGATAGTGACTTGACCCGGACTGACAGCGGCCAGTTCGATTTGTTGAACGACTTTCTGACCGGCCGGGACTGTGAATGCATCAGCTGGTTGCGGCAGCTCACAAAAGCCGCTGCCTTGCTGGCTGAGGGTGATTGAAACGTCCTGGAGGTCTTGCGGGCCAAGATTCTCAAGATCAACGTAAAGAATGAAGAGATAACCTGCCGGAACCTGCGGTTTCTGGAATCGGCTGGTTACACTGAGCGGGTTCATTACCCGTAGCGCATCGGCCAGCTGCGAACGCTGTCCAGCGGGGGTAACAATCTCGGCGGCATGCAGGCCGATCGGCAGGTTTCCAGCCAGCTGGCCATGCAAGACTTGGTAGCCCCTCAGTAAATCGGGTTGCAGAGTCAGCGGACTAATGACGACATCGCCGATTTTTCCTTTGAATAGCCCGCGGGTCGCCGGTGGTTCGGAATTGTCCAGGCTTATTTCGAAGGCCGGTTGGAATTGTTCACCCAGCAAGGCCAGGTCGTAGACTGCACCCGGATAGACTGCATTGATGCAGCCATCTCGTTCTTGGGCCAGACAAACTTCACTCAGGCTGGGCGCCGGTACTTGCTCAATCGCGCAACCGGCCGGCAAACCGAAAGTCATCAAATAAACAATTGATTTTTGTAAGAAGACTTTCATTCAATGAACCAAGTTTACCACAGGAAAAGGCGATAACCGAAGCCGACGTCCAGGCCGCCGATATTGCCCTTGAGTAAAGAGTTTGACGTGCCGTTGACCTGCTCGACAGTCGAACGGTCGATAAGATAAGCATACATGTAACGCAGGCTGAAAAAAAGAGCCCCCGGACCCATACGCAGCTCGCCCCCGATGAAGGCCAGGCCGCCGAATAAAGTCGTGTGATTTCTCTCTCGGGCCCCAAGTGTGGGTGTCACTGACCATTGAACGAATTCGGCCCCGCCGCCGACCCCGAAAAGGAGTGAGAAGCGTGAGCGCGGAAACAGTTTTACGAAGAATGACAGGTGCAGCGGAATGGATTCGAGTTCGGTAGTGACGTCAATACCCTCAATCAGAGTTTGTTTGTCTTGAAAGCCGAACCGGTAGCCGCCCTCCAGGCCCAGGTAGAGCATGTCGGAACCAAAGGGTAGCTTAAATGTTGAATCCAAGGTGAACGAAGCATAGTTGATGCGGCCAAAGTTCGACATCACCCCGGCCCAGGCCCCGACTGTCACCCAGGGCACCGGCTGGACCGGCAAGGGAGGCGGTTCTAAGGAGATGATTACGAACCCGTCGGGCGGCTGGGCGTCTCGTCCAGCCTTGAGCGAGATGCGAACCTTGCTGCTACGCTTGCCGCGCGGCGAGGTGAAGATTAGATGGTAACGTCCACCGCCATCATCGAGGATTCGGCTCAAAGTGCCAATCGTGGTGTGGGCCTGAACATCCACTCCTTGCAATCCGTTGGCGTACTTGTCCTTGACCAAGATTGAAATAGTCGCCGAACTGTTTCCGTCAGCCACCAGGCTGAAAGTGTCGGTCTCAATATCCATTGTGGCCGGGACTGGAGTCGTCAACTTCAGGCTGAATTTATTTTCGAGCGGAATTTTTTCGCGGCTGATACTGGCGAGGCACTCAGCTTGTCCGGTATCAAAAACCGGGGCGGTGTACTCGGCCTTGAAGATTCCCTTGCCTTGACCAGTCAGCGGACCGAGCGTACCCAGCGAGCATGAGATTTTTGGGACATATATATCGAGGGGGTTACCGACCCGATCGACGACCTTGATTGTCAGTAGGCTTTTGCTTTTGCCGTCGGCGGATAATGTGTCTGGTTTGGCCCAGACCGTCAGGCGATCCGGTTGTCCGGCCGACAAGTTAAAGTTGAACACCTGGCGGCTGGTTTTTGGGCTTCTTTTATCCGCGATGGTCAGGCTGATCTTCTTCTTTTTTAAACCGGCTGGAGCGGTGTACTTGATCTTGTACAGGCCGGGACGGATTCGAACCGCTTTGGAGACCGAGCCCTGAGAGCGGTGCACCAGGAATGAAACATCCTGGGCGGGCGAGCCGTCTGAATGCACCTGGATGATGTAGATTTCGGTCCCATCCTGACCGTCGGCGATCAATTCCTCACGCTCGGCGAAGCCCACCAGAAGCGAGACGCGTGGAATCGGAATCTTGACTTTACGAGTGGTACGGTTGCCGAACTCGTCTACGGCCACCGCCCGAGCTTCGGTTTGGCTGGGATGGACTTCAACCGGAATACTGACCCGCCCGCTATTATCGGTGCGCACCGGACCGTAGGACTTGCCGCCCAGCGTCAGGGTGACCATGACATTCGACTTATTGGTGTTGACCGGCAGAGTAGTCTTGGCGCGTAAATACAATACTGTCCAGGCCGGCGGCGAGTTGGGAATCTTGGCGGCTAAAATCACCGCTTGCGGATGAAGGCGTTGCGGCATTACATAGGTAGCCTTGTAACGACCCTTGCCGCTGGCATGTAAATCCACTAAACGGCCGGAAGAAGCGGTCAGGGCTGGTGGCTGACTTTCGAACGGAAGTCCTTTTGAGTCTGTGACTATAATGCTGAGGCTGAGCCGCTTGTCTTTGGAAACAAGAACATCACGCTCGCTTAGCTGAAGCTTGATATTAACTGGCGGGGAAGCCAGGGCCGTGCTTGACAGAAAAAATCCCAAGAATACGAATATGCTGGCGATTAGTTGCCGGGTACCCAATTGTTTATCCTCTCGAATCAGATTTACGGGATTTTCCGGGTTCTTTGTTCAGGATAGGGTGCCGGTGGGGGCTAGGTCAAGATTTGGCCATAGTTGACTTCAGCCGCCGGCTACCATAGTTTCGGGTGAACAGGAGGACCGAAAGAAAATGCACAAACTTGGAACCATCCTATTGTTGATCATCTTAACTGGAAGCCTGATGGCCTGTGCCGGTGCCGAAACCAAGCCGGATGAGCAATCCGGCCAGTCAGATTCCCTGGCACTGCTGCGCAAGGCTTGCATGGATCCCGATAGTGAGAATTCTGTCGCGGCCTGCCGCAAGGTCTTGAAGATGCAACCCAATGACCCCAAAATGGAGCATTGTTTGGGCTGGCAGTTGTGCCTGGACGGAAAATTGCCCGAGGGAATCGCTCACTTGCGCAAGTCCTGCAAACTACAGCCCGAGGGCGACTTGATTCATTACCACCTGGGAGTCGCGCTCGAAAAACGCGGCGATCGCTCTGGTGCGGTGGCGGCCTTCAAGAAAAGTATCAAGCTAGATCCCAAACATACCGAATCGTATGTAGCCGCCGGGATCCTGCTGCGAAAAATGGGTAAGAAACCCGAAGCCGAGAAAATGCTACGTCAGGCAATAAAAAGCGATCCCAAATCCGCGACTGCTTTGGCCCAGTTGTCTTTGACCTTGGCGCAACTCGGCAAACTCGCAGAGGCCATTGAAACTGGCAAAAAGGCAGTCGAGCTCAAACCTGATAATGTCAATGCTCGTAGTAATTTGGGGTTGTTCATGACAAATGCCGGCCAGGCTGCCGAAGCTATTGAGCAGCTTAGCAAGGCTGTCGAAATCGATCCGCAAAATGCGACTGCTCAATACAACCTTGGCTTGGCCTACACCAAAACAGACGCACTTGAAGAAGCCGCCCGCGCCTATTTCAATGCTATACTGACCCGCGAAGATTTTCCCCAGGCGCAGCACAACCTGGCGGTCATCCTGATTGGTTTGGGACTGTGCAAAGAATCAAAATCACATCTTGATCGCTCTCACGAGTTGGGGGTCAAGAGTGCTCCGATTGTTTTAGAACAGTACAAGAAAATTTGTGAACCCGCCCCGGAAGGTGAGGGCGAAGGCGAAGCCGAGGGTGAAGACCCGGCCAGCAAATCGCCGGAATCTAGCTAAGATCTCTGCGCCGGTAGACTAAGCCGATAACTAAAATCAGGACCAGAGCAGCCGCCGAAGGCATATGCCCGGTTGTGCTGCAACCGGGGTACATATCAATATCGGTCTGGTCATTGTCACCTGGATCGAGATCATGCGAATCGGGAATTGCCCGGATCTCGCATTCCGTCTCGCTGCCTTCAACTACGCTGCACTCGTTGCCGCCATCCAAGAAGCCTTCGGCCTGGGCGATGATGCCGTAGGTTCCCGGGTCGACCCAGGCTTCGAAGTATCCATCTTCGTCGGTCTCGGTCATGATTATTTCACCGTAGATCATGATCTTGGCCCCGGAGACCGGGTCGCCAAGCTCGGGATCGCCGGCATACCTTTTCTCGATGCCGACCAAGACGTGTCCGTAGACTTTGCCCTGGCCCTCATGATTATCAGCGGGGTCCTGGCCGGGATCGTCGCCGGGATCGTCGCCGGGATCGTCGCCGGGATCGTCACCGGGATCGTCACCGGGATCGTCACCGGGATCGTCACCGGGATCGTCGCCGGGATCGTCACCGGGATCGTCACCGGGCACCAGGCCGACCGAGCACCAGACCTGACTGCCGTCGGTGACCGTGCAAGTTCTCGAGGCAGTCTGGTAGCCTGACATGGAGGCCGTGACTGTATAACTGTTGGCCGGAACAGCGACCGACCAATAGGCGTCGCTCGCCCTGGCAACCGTGTTGCCGTGGCCGGACACGCTGACAGTAGCTCCCGGTAGTCGCCAGCTCATATCGGAGGTACCCTGTCCCTGGTCGAGAAACACGACACCCTGAATCAGGCTGGAACCAGCCGGGTCGTCGCCGGGATCATCACCGGGGTCGTCACCAGGGTCGTCGCCGGGGTCGACCGAGCCCCCGGCCGCCAGGGTCACCAAGTCTCCCAGCTTGGCGTAGAGCCGGTCGCCGGGACAGTCACCGGCCGAGTTTCCGCGGTACTCGCGGTGGCCTTTGACTTTGGTTCTTGTCATCGAGATGCCGTACTGATTCTTCAGCCAGCTCATCAAGCCGGCGGTGTTGTTGATTTGAGCACTGGTCGGGGAGCTCGAGTTGTAAGTCCCGATGAAAGAAATACCGACGTTGCCGGTGTTGTTATCGAGTACGTGGGCCCCGATCGTGGTCTCATAGCGGCCCTGCCAAATCTCACCATTCCAGTCAACCAGGTAGTGATAGCCGACATCGCACCAGCCGCGCGTGTCGATGTGATAGTTCTGGACCTGGCGCAGGCGGGTTATGACCGAGACCGAATCGGGCAAGGGCGAGGCGGTATGATGAATGGTGATCCTGGACGGCGAATGGGAGCCGGAACTACAGGCCGGAGAACGGGCGCCCCAGTCGGCCCGCGAATGAACCAGATTGCCCGGCGCCAGGGCTTGTTGCATGGATTTGTAGCCGGATTCGGGTTGTTCGACCGCTTGGCCTCTTTCTACGGCCTCGCCGATTTGATCGATTGCTTCGGCCATCAGGTAGCTGGGCGCCGGCCCGGCGACATGTCTGAGTTGAAAGCCGATCGCGGATTGACCGCGGACATCAATATAACCGCTGTGGGCCAGGCCTTCCGACCACCTGGTAACCATCGGCAGCCAGTCGGACCACTCGCCGTTTTCGCCAATGAAACGACCCTCGAGTTGACAGCCAACTTCTGCATCCCACATGAAGCCGGTCCGGATGAAGGCATGTTCGGCATAGGCTTCGAGCGCCAGACCGTTTGCGTCAAACAGCTGGCTGCCGGCTGCCAGACCGACTGTATTGTAAAGCTCGCCTTTTTCGATGGCGCCGGTCGATATGCTATTGGTGCATCCACTAACCAGCAGGATAAGTATAATCAGGCAACTTGAGACTGTTGTCCGGACGGCATGCTTCATGGAGGGCTCCTTTGTTTTATAAGCGCTCATGCTCGACTATTAGCGCAAGAGGTGTGCCAGACCGACGCGCCGGGTGTGCTTTTACGGGCCTGTTTTATTTGAGGTTTTTTTAGAAAAAAAACATACTCACCCATTCGCCCAAAGAAACGAGACTTTCTGTCACACCGGTGTGGAGCGGGCTCACAAAATCATTTTCAGGTTTTGGTAGTTATTACATAATGATAGAGAGAAACCGACAGTTGCCGATGCCTGGAAACTGGTCTTACCGGTCAACTGACCGATAGGCAATTAGCTTTACGTTTTTTGTCTCAACACCTTGGACGTAATGAAAAATTTGATATTGGCGTACTTTCGGATAGACTGACAGCTCAACCGAGCAAGTTTACCTGGCAATGGAGAATTTTTGGATCAGTATACTCATCATGCACCAACTCGAGTAGTGGGCGGAGTCGACAGCTTAGAACGGCTGTCCGATGAAGTTTCTAAGTTCCCGCGAAATTGTCTGGTTGTTTCTGGCCGTCGCTCTGCCAGGTTGTCAGGTTTGTTGGGCTCGATAGTCGATTTACTCCAGGCGGCCAAGATTGAAACCACCTTGTTCGATCAAATCGAGCCCAACCCTACGGTCGACACCATCAAGGATGGGGCCGAAATGGCCCGATCAAATCGAGCTCGCTGGATTCTGGGTGTCGGCGGCGGCAGCGCGATTGATGCCGCCAAGGCGATTGCCCTGATGACGGTCAATCAAGGAGACACGCGTCAGTTTTTCAATCAGCTGCGTCCCGAAAACACGCCTCTGCCGGTCGTGGCGATTCCGACGACTTCGGGAACCGGTTCGGAAGTAACTCAGTACGCCGTGCTGACCGATGTGTCCGAGGGCGACAAATTCGGGATCGCCATGCCGGAACTATTTCCGCAGATAGCGATCCTCGATCCCAAGCAAACTGTTTCGATGCCCGAAAACGTAACCGTCGATACCGGCCTGGATGCGCTGTGTCATGCGGTTGAGGCTTGTTTCTCAAAAGTTCGCTCTCCTTACACCGATGTCATTCTGGGCGATGCAATCAGGCGCGTCCACACTCACCTGCCGGTGGTGCGTTCGCAGCCTGACAACCTGGTTTCGCGGGCCGAGATGCAGGTCGCGGCTTGTTCGGCCGGGTTTGCAATCGCCAATACCGGCACCCTGGTACCGCATGCCCTGGGTTACCCGATTACGGTGCGCTACGAACTTGCTCACGGGCGCGCGACAATCTTATTGTTGCCGGCCTTCTTAGAAGCGCTTTTAGAAACAGATCCGGATCGAGTCAGCTTTATCGGTGATCTTTTAGGCAACCGTGACGATGCACCAAAGGCGTTGCGGTCGTTTATCGAGTCACTCGGTGTGGCGCCGCGCCTGAGGGCCTACGGTGTTCATGAAGAAGACTTCGATACCTTTGCCGAGTTGGCCAAAGGCAAGAAGCATCTAGAAAAAAGCCCCGGCGAGTGGACCACCGACAAGATCAAAGAGCTCTATAAAAGAAGCTTCTAGATCAACTTCAATAAATCCAACTTACATCATTCTGACTGCCAGCTTGGCGGTCAAGAGTTGCTGATTGAGGAAAGAGCCTTTTTCGAAGACGAGTTCTTTGCGTTTTTTCGACGCGTCGTAAAAGACATCGGCCACGTAACGTTTGTAAAGATCTGTCTTGTAGGTTCGCAGCACAATGAAGGCGGTCTCAGCGAGTTTTTGTTCGACGAATTCTTTGGCACGTTGTCCGCGGCGGGTGCCCAGCGGTGCGGTGTCTATTCCGCGCAGGCGAACCCGTTCGACCCGCCAGGTATCGAAGCCCAGGTCGACGCGTACAAGCAGAGTGTCGCCGTCGACCACGCGCTCGACAACGGCTTTGTACAGGTGCAGCCCGCTGCGCGGCCGGTCGAGGGCTTCAATGACCTGGCCCATTTCGGGCTGTTGCTGCCGGTAAAGATCGCTCTTGATCGCCGCCCGTAATCTGGCCCGCGACATGCCTTGATCGATTGCACGTTCTAAATAAAACCCGCGTTGCTCGGGTTCGGCAAGGCTTAGCAGTTCGATGTGAGCGCCCCAGGACAGCTTGCGGGCGTCGGGTTGTTGGGGCAGCCCGCGCGGGTAGGCGCGGTAAAAACGCAGGGCCTGGTAGAGCAGCTGGGCCGAGACGCCCAGGTCTTGGTTGAGTTTAGAAAAAAGTCTCAGGCGCGAGCCTTCGTCAAGGGCTGCGCTTTGCCTGGCCAGGCGCTTGCCGACCTGCCAGTAAGTCGCCAGCCTGATTTCGCTCAGGGCCAAAGCCGCCGCCGCGGTGCCCCGAGTGAGAATTTCTTCGAGCTCCCGCCGCAAAATATTATAATCATTAATTTCCGCAAGAGAATTTTTCATTATATTGATATACTAAGTATTTACAAGATATACAAGTAATTTATTACAATTATTACGATGTAATAATATATCAAAAAGAGAAGACCCTAAATAAAGAATCGTCGCGGTTTTGACTCGGGACGGTTTTGACTCGCGACCGCCTTCTAGTAGTCGATCCCGTCATCTAAGAAATCAGGGTTGAGCTTGAGCGTAAGCTTAGGTAACGGTTTGCCTTCCAGGTAGGCATAACGAGCAAAGGCTGCGAAGACTTTCTTGGCATAGCGGCGTGACTCGGTAAAGGGGATTGTCTCGACGAATTGATCCAGCGCCAGGTGACCGTTCTTTTTGCACCAGTCCATCATGGCCGGGGCCCCGCCGTTGTAAGCACTGGCCACAAGCGGCCATTGGCCGTGAAATTTCTTGTAAAGCTTGCCGATATACCAGGCCGCCGTCTGGATATTGAAATCGGATTCGAACAACTTGGCGTCGGCGTAATCCAGGCCCAGTTGGGCTGCGACTTTTGTAGCCGTCGGCGGAATCATTTGCATCAGGCCGCGTGCATCGGCCGGGCTGTGAGCCTGGCTGTCGAAGCCGCTTTCGGTGCGCATAATGGCCTGTAGAAACAATACGAACATCTCGTCCTGGCCTACATGTTTTTTCAATATCTTACGGGCACAGGCCGGGTAGGAATATTGCCAGACGTATTTTGAAAAAGCCGTCGGTAGCCTGCGTAGTGAGCCTAAACGGTATCGAAAGGCCAGGCGCCAGGGGCGATTGTAGTCGTCGGCTTTGTGGTAAGCATTGAAGAGGGCCAGCAAGCCGCGCTCGCCTTTGTAGCGAGCCAAAAAACTTTTTTCGCCCCGGCGCAATATCAAACTTGCCAGCGATTCGAGGCCGGCCTTGTTCAGTTCGGTCGCCCGGGCCAGGAGACTGTCGATGACCAGTTTTTGTTTGGCGGTCCAGGTCGGCAGCTTAGGCGGCCCGACCAGCTTGCCCAGTCGGACCCGGGCCAGCAAGCCATACCAGCTCAGCGGATAACGCTCGATGATTTTTTTCCAGGCGGCAATCGCAAGTTTTTTCTTGCCCAGGGCCTGATAAGCGACTGCCGTCCAGTACGATGCCCGGCCTGTATTCGGCGATCTAGATATGCCAATCTGGGGCGCCAGATTCGTAATAGCCAGCTCCCATTTTTTGTCGCGGATGTGACACCAGGCAGAAAACCAGCGCGCCTGAGCGGCCCACTTGCTAGACGGGTATTCCTGCCAGGTTCGTTTAAGCAAAGGTTGTGCTTTTTTACATTGAGCCTGGTTTTGTTCGAGCCAGCCGGCATAGAACAGGGCCCGGGCGGCATACTGACCCTGGGGGTGACTCTGGAGCATCCCCAGGTGACTGGCAATCGCCTGGTCATCGCGATCCAGCCGGCCCAGGGCCCGGGAGGCATAAAACCAGGTCTCTTCGTTCAGGGCTTTGTCTAAAGAATTGCTCCGGGCGGCCAGCAACATCTCGAGTGCCGCGGCATAACGATCGCGCATGTCGAACAGTATCAGCCCGATCCGATAAGCAAGCCAGAAACGCTGCTGGCGACTGACCGAATCGCGGACCTCATCCAGGATGGCCAGGGCTGCATCCCACTTTCTAATGGTGTGCAGGGTCTTGGCCGTGGCTAGTAAATCGTCAAAGCTGAGCACTTGCTCAGATAACTCGCATTCATAGTCGGACAGGATCGGGTGATCGGGATAACGGGTCCTGAGCGTCAACAAGACATTTTTTACAGCCTTGGTCTTCTTCTGTTTTTTATAAAATCTCAACTGGCGGTCCAGCCCGGCGACCGGATCGGTCAGTAAATCTTTGGATAACTTTTGGGCCCGGGAATATTCGGCGACAGCTAAACTGTATTGGCCCAGCTCCCAACGGCAATCAGCCAGTCGATGGCTGGCTAATATGAAATGCGGACTGTCTTTGAAGCGTTTGGTCAGGCCGGCAAAGCTCGAACGGGCGCCTTTGTAGTCCTTGCCGTAGAAACGGCACTGGCCCTGAAGAAAGAGGGCCGTGTCCAGGTTCAAGGGTTTGGCCGCGATCAAATTCCTGGAGAGTTTTGCGCATTTATTGAACTGGCCGGCTGCATAGGCCGCGGTAGTTTTCTTGAACAAATCGACCGGGTCACGACCGGCGGCGGCGAGCGGGGCCGATAAGCATAAAGTCAGCGCGCACAAAACAAGAAAAAACTTTTTCGGTTCTTTTGGCTGCATGCCCAATCGTAAACCGTGGGATCTGAGCTGGCAAGTCTGATCCGATATTATTCAATGTTCTGGACACAAGTGCGCCGGGTGTGTTTACCCTAGCGCATGGCGACAACTTATCGACACACCGTCGGAAAATCGACTATCTCAGGCTATCTGATTGTCAAGCCGGACGAGGAATCTTTCTTTGGTGCAGATCCCGGCAGCCATGGTCGCAATATCGAGATTGGCTTTGGCGAGCAACTAAAGATTTCGGCACGCCTGTATCGGACCTCCGGCAAAACGCGCCAGCTCAAGCTGGTTTTTACCGGACAGGAATGTCAGCCTTTTCGCCGCTGGCTGAGCAAGAATTGTCCGCGGCGCAAGGCCCGCCAGCCCCGCGGGGTCTTGTCGCTGGCCCGTAGGACCGAAAAAAGTTACATGGCCAGCGTCGAATCGATCGCCCAGGCCGAAGTTCAGGTGCTCGAATTGGGCGGCCAGCGTTTCTTCGCCGGGGCGCGTCCGTTGAGTGTTTTGCACCCGGCCCTAATGGGTTTCAAAGATCTTTTGGCGACGATCGAGGTGTCCAAATCGGCGACGCCGACTCGCTTGATGAATAACATCGAAAAGATCCTGCTGAAAAACGACTGGAGTCTGCTGGCGACCGTCGGCAGCGGACTGGCCTTGCCGGGCGGGTTTCGACGCAGTAATGCTCAGCTTCATTTTGTGCTGGAAGCCAAAGAGATCTTTGAAGCGCTTTTGTCGGTCGCGGCTGCTTTCGAGTTGGGAGTCATCGATCTGGGCTTGGTGATTGTGGCCGACGGGAGCCTGGCCCGCAGACTGGGTCAGGCCGTCACGGGCTCCCAGGCCTCGCTCGATCGGGCGGTCAGCAATTTGCGCACACTGAACTTCTTAGTCCGCGGCCCGCTGGGCGTATTTGCCCTGTCGATGAAAAAACAGCTGCGCTAGAATGTCTAAATCGAATCAGAAAAGATCAGCGTAACAACAGGCGCATGGGCAGCCCTTTGGGGTTGGCGCTTTTTCCCCCGAGGAAGATCTGTTCGAGTGTCGGCGGTTTGCCGTCGATATCGATCAGTAATTGAGCCTTGCGTCCGCCGGGAATCTTCAGGTCGATCCCGTCGATATCGGTCGTGCGCACGGTCGAAGAAAATAACACAATCCGGTTTCCGTGAGACTTGGCCCAACCGCTGACGTTTTGTCTTACCCGGGACAGATCCTTCAGGGGTTTGTCCAGATCGATCCGGCCGGTAAACAAAAGCGGTTTTTCGGCGGCTGTCCAGCGCAGGTGCAAACCATCTTTGTCTTGCCAGATAAAATAGCCGCTTTGTTTGCCGGCTTCGACAGCCGGCTTGCCTTTTATCTGTGCGGCTCCGACCGTGAAGTGCTTGGGCCCGGCCAGAACCGGTAGGGATAGTATTACCAGAAAAACCAGGATTTTTTTGAAACGCATTAACAACCTCCGCCTCCGACTAAAATCGTGCAAATCGTAAACATAAATATCGACTAAGGTCAAGCAAGCCAAACATAATCGCCCAAGCACATAAACTTGGGCTATACTGGTAAACGATGAGGATTTTGTATCCAGCCAGCATATTTTTCGGTCTGGTTGCCTGTATTGGACAGGCCTGCTCGGCGAATTCTGCCTGCGGGGGTTACCTCGATCAGATTTTGGCGCTCAATCATCTGCAGGCCAAGGGCACCCATAATTCATACCACTTGAAGCCCGACAGTAGCGGTGTCGCCGACTGGAACTATGGTCACGCCCCTTTGAATGTGCAGCTTGGCGAATACGGAGTGCGCCAGTTCGAATTGGACATACTCTGGCAGGCTGGCGATGACTATTTCGATGTCATGCACGTGCCTTTCCTGGACGCAAATACGACTTGTAGCCCGTTGACTGACTGCCTGGGCATCATCAAGGATTGGTCCGATCAGCAGCCCGATCACCACCCGCTTTTTATCATGATCGAACCCAAAGACGAGTTTGACGAGCAAGTCATTGAAGAATATTTTTCTTCGCTGGAAAACAAGATTCTTTCTATCTGGCCGCTCGAACGCCTGATTTTGCCGGCCGATGTGCAAGGCGCCTATCCGACTCTGCGCCAGGCGGTCTTAGATAAAAACTGGCCGCTGCTGGCTGACGTGCGCGGCAAGGCGATGTTTATTTTGCTGGATAGCGAAGGCTTCAGAGATTACTACACTTATTCAGATAGTCACTTAGACGATCGGATTATTTTTGCCCGGGCCAGTCAGACCACTGCTGGTTACGCCGCGATTATGTTCAAGGATGATCCCGTCAGCCAGCAAGAGAGTATTCGACAAGCCGTGGCTGATGGGTTCATGATTCGGACCCGGGCCGATTCCGGCTCGATCGAGGCGGTTGCCAACGATACCACCCGGCTGGAGGCGGCCCTTTCGTCCGGGGCCCATTTCATCAGTACCGACTATCCCGCCCTGACCGAAGAATACGAGTATTGGGTGGAGATTCCCCAGGGCAACCCGTCGCGCTGCAACCCGGTAAGTGCCCCGGCCGAATGCAGCGCCTCGGCGATTGAAGGCTGGGCATGTCTGTAGTTGAATTTGCCGAATATCTTCACAAGCAAGGCCTGACCTTTGGACTCGATCGTGAGCTCTTGAGCGAGATTGGACAGCGTTCGCAAAACGGTGAGAGCTGTGCCGATTTGCTGAGCGAGCCGAGTAGGCCCAAAGCCGGTGTCGGGCCGCTGCATCTGTTGAAAATCCGCCGAGCCCTTTTGCGGTACCAGGCTTTGTCCAAGACAGCTGCTTCAGGCGCGGTAGAGTTTTATGATCGCTTAGGCATCTTGGCAGCCAGCTGGGCGGCCGGACATACCCAATCAGAAAAACAAGCTGGTGTTTTAGCGGCCGGCTTCGGCGCGGCCACCGGGGCGACTCTCAAACGCGGACGGCTGCGGGTACACTTGAAGGTAGCCGCCGAGGCTTGCCCGGAAGAACTGGCCGAGCTTGCCGAACATAGCGAAGGTTGCACAGAGATTCCGCCGCATCGCTGGTTTGCGATTGGGCGCGGGGTAAGCGCCGGCCTGTTGTGGGTCGAGGTGCTGCCGCCTCCCGGCGAGCTCGAACACTTCTTGGGGCCCGCGGCCTCGCGAGAGCTGATTGAAGACCTGGCCAGATCGCTTACCAAGCCGGTCCTGGACACGATTACCGAACGGGCCAACCGCCGGGTTATTGGCGCTTCGGCCGAGGCCTTGTATGGTTTGCTTAGCAAACCGCCCCTACCGGGAGTCGTGGCTGGACTGGCAATCGACAAGCGGGCAATTCATGTTTGCGTTATAAGTTCGAAGTCGGCCGAGCAGGCTGAATTCGGTATCGAGGATCTTTTTGGCCTTACCGAATGGCTGGCCGGGCGGGCAGCTGAATACGTCGGCCTGGCACGAATCGGGGGTCAGACTACTTTTGCTAGGTTGATTCATGTGTTGACCGAAAAAAACTTTCTGCTCGAACCGGTGCCCGAAGCCGGCCTGATGAAACAAGCCAAAGGCCGGCCGGGCCCGATCAAGGCCGCCGCCGCCCGTGTGGTTGCCGAGCGGTTTCAAGATCCGCTCATGGGTTATGCCGGGCTTGATGCCGATCAAATGGGTCTCGGTGAATATCTCGATCGAGTCGATGCGCGGCAATTGCAAGCAGCCTTGCAAGACGTTAAAGACGTGGTGGCCTGGGAAAGGCGGCAGGCCAAGACCGGCCGCCGGGTCAGCCGCGGTTTTACCTTCAACCCGATGGTCAAGAGCCTGGCCGATTTGCGTCCGGGGATCGAGCTGAACGGCTTCGTAACCAATCTGACACATTTTGGGGCCTTTGTAGAACTAGGGCTGAGTGCCCAGGGCTTGATTCATCTGTCTGAACTTGCCGAAAGATTCATCCAGCACCCATCCGAAGTTGTTCAGTTGGGTCAGTCAGTTACTGCCCGGGTCCTCGAAGTCGACCAGAAAAAAGGCCGCATTTCGTTGTCTTTACGTAAAGAAAGCCGGCGCCCGGTACAGAAAGGCAAACGAGCCCAGGCCTTGAAGAATCTCGATGCCATGTTCAAAAAATGAAGGTTTAGCCGTCAATTAGTGAATAGTTGGCAACCTGCTGCAAAACCCTTGCGCTCAGGCCGGGTATTGGCCTAGCCTCTGGGTAGGTTTTGTTAATGACAAAGGAGGAATTTACCCATGGCCAGTCATGATTCTGCAATTCCGGAATATGCAGTAGCGTTGGCGCCCAGCACCGACCGGAGCGCCTTCATTCGGCGGACATATATGCACCTGGCCGGAGCTATTTTAGCTTTTGCAATTATAGAGTACATCTTGCTGGTGCCCCTGGCGCACATCACCGAACCGTTGATCTTCAAGATGATGGAATCCCGATATGGCTGGTTGCTTGTTCTGGGATTGTTCATGGCCGTCGGTTACATCGCCGATCGCTGGGCCCGTTCGGCCACCTCGGTCGGCATGCAATATGCCGGCCTGGCGCTGTATGTCGTGGCCGAAGCCATAATCTTCATGCCGCTTCTGTGGATCGCGGCCGTTTACACTACGCCCGATGTCATTCCGACCGCCGCGATTCTCACCCTGGGGCTTTTCGCCGGCTTGACCGGGACGGTCTTTATCACCAAGAAAGATTTTTCTTTCATGCGCGGGGTCTTGATGATCGGCGGCTTCATTGCCATGGGTCTGATTGTCTGCGCGATCATGTTCGGCTTCGAGTTGGGCACTCTCTTCTCGGTCGCCATGATAGCTTTAGCCGGCGGATACATCCTGTATTACACCTCGGCGGTCATGAAACACTACCGCACCGACCAGCACGTAGCCGCCGCCCTGGCCCTGTTCGCGGCCGTGGCGCTCATGTTCTGGTACATCCTGCTCCTGTTGATTAATCGACGTTAGGTTGAGTATCCTGCTAGGCTCTTGATAGGCCAGGGTTGGCATCAGCGAGGGCCCCCACAAAGGGATGGTGGTATCGATTTAGCTATTCGACGTGTTTTCGTTCAGGTTGGTCGGTGTTTTCTCGGATCCTTGCCAGGATCTCCTCCGGTTCGAGTTGGGCGTCTTCCCAAGTTCCAAGTATCTCAAAAAAAGACTCCGGCAAACGGTCCTCTAGTTGTTTCATGATTATCGAACGGATCCAGGCCGAACGACTCAGTCCAGCTTTGCGGGCCGCATCAGCCACCCGCCGGGCTGTCTCTTCATCCAGATACAAGGTCAGCTGAGCCATTGCATTCCTCCTACAAGATAAATATTCGCCCAGATATTCTTGTTCGTCAATAATACCAGGGTCTGGTCCTGAAGACCAACGCGGGCTAGACAATCGTTATGCCCTCCAGTACGATGATTGCCTCTGGAGGGCAACGAAATGGATTTATTCTTCAATCCGCGCAGTTTGGCCGTGGTCGGGGTTTCGGCCAGCGATTTCAACCTGGGTCGCCGGATAGCTCAGAATCTGCAAGAGTTCAATTTCGACGGGATTATCTACTACGTCGGGCCCAAGGGCGGCCAGACCCTGGGGCGCCGGATCTACAAGGCCGTGGCCGACATTCCCGACCAGGTTGATTTGGCGGTCATTTTGGTTCCGGCCCGTTTCGTGCCGGAAGTACTCGAAGAATGCGGCCAAAAAGGCATCCACCGGGCGATTATCGAATCGGCCGGATTTTCAGAGTTGGGACCCGAGGGCCAGGCTGTCGAGAACCAGCTGGTCGAGGTAGCCGCCAAGCATGACATCCGTTTTATCGGGCCAAACTGCATCGGGGTGATCAACCTGCACAACGGATTATCGGTACCCTTCGCCGGATTGAAGGATATCTTCGCCCGCGGAAAAATATCGATCATCTCCCAGAGCGGCGGAGTCGGTCTGGATTATCTGAACGTCCTGGGCTCGGAAAACCTGGGTATGGCCAAGTTCGCCAGCATCGGTAATAAGCTCAACGTCGACGAGTGTGACTTGCTCGAGTACATGATCGCTGACGACCAGACCGATATCATCTGCATGTACTTAGAAAGTATCGCAGACGGCCGCCGGCTGATGGAAATTGCGCGGCGGACTTCGAAGCCGATTCTTATGCATAAATCAAATGTGGGCGAAATGGCCAAGGAGATAGCCCAATCACATACCGCCGCGCTGAGCGGCGACGACATGGCCGTCTCGGCCGCCCTGGGCCAGGTCGGGATTGCCCGCTTCGACGAATCCGACACGCTGGTCAACTTCTTGAAAATTTTGCCCTTGCCCAGAATGGGCGGCAACCAGATCGCGGTCATATCGAGATCCGGCGGGCACGCCGTAATTGCCGCCGATGCCTGCGAGAAATCAGGTTTCAGTCTGACTACTTTTCCAAAACCGTTCCTGCGCGAAATCGAGAAACACTTCAGGGCCAAAGTTATTCGCCTGACCAATCCGTTAGACCTGGGCGACTTGTTCGATTACGACGTTTACACTCGGATTGTCGAAGAAACCGTAAAACTGCCGGATGTAGATTCAGTCGTCTTCCTGCATACCTATATCTCGGCAGTCGAACGCGAAGATTCGCGGGCTTTTTTAAAAAAGCTCGAAGAGTTTTCGTATTCACATACCAAACCGCTGGCAACCTGCGTGTCGACCGACGGCGAAGAGATGTCCAAATTAAGAAAGACCCTGACCCATCCTGTCTTTACCGCTCCCGAGGACGCCGTCAAGGCGCTGGCTTTGCTCAGGGACTACAGACACGATCAGATCCCGCAACCCGAGTTGCCGCCCGGTCAGATGGATAAAGCGCGGATTGCTGAAATCATCGCGCGTTGCCGGGCAGAAGAACGCCCGGTGCTTCTGAATGAAGGCCTCGAGATCATAGCCGCGGCCGGAATCAGCGTGCCCGGGTTCGAAGTGGTCGCAACGGCTGACCAGGCAGTTGCGGCGGCCGACGGTTTCGGGGGTCCGGTAGTGTTGAAGCTGATTTCTGCGGCTGTATCTCACAAGACCGATATTGGTGGAGTGCTCCTGGGGCTCGATGGCCGCCAGGCGATCGAGCGCGGATTCGTAAGCCTCAGTCAGGCGGCCGGCCAGGCCGCGCAGGTGAAGGTCCTGGTTCAGCCGATGGTCGAAGGCGGCACAGAAATGATTTTAGGCGCCAAGCGTGATGCGACTTTCGGACCAGTGGTTCTGGCCGGAGTCGGCGGAATATTTGTAGAAGTACTCAAAGACGTAGCCATGAGAGTAGTGCCCTTCAGTCAAGACGAAGTTGATAAAATGCTGCGTACCTTGAAAGCCTATCCTTTGTTGACCGGGGCCCGCGGGCGCTTGCCCCGGGATATCTCGGCCGTGCGCAATGGGGTGCTGGCCGTGGCCCGGCTGATTGACGCTTTTGACGAGATCCAGGAACTCGATGTGAATCCTCTGATGGTCTTGCACGAGGGTCAGGGGGCCGTAGCCGTAGACGCCCGAGTGATCTTGGTCCGAAAATAAACAAAATCGGAAACCGACCCGGGCTTGACCTCAAATTAAAGTCATGCTCTGCTTACATGGTTGGAAAATTTTAGGGGAGATCTGGATCGATGAGAACTAAATACGCCTGGATGGGTATGTTGGTTTTGATGCTGTCTGGTATAAGCGGCTGGGCGGCTGGCCAGGGTAAAGTTAAACCCGGCAAAGTCAAACTGGTCGGAAAATACGAGCGGGTCAAGCTCAAAGAAGGCAAGAAGCAAAAGACCTATTTTGTGCTCGAGGCCGGCAAACAGCTGCAGCTGCGCGCTGGTGGACCGACGGCTTTTGTTCTATTAGGCCGCAGTAAGACCAAGCGCCAGGTGACCTTTGATCTCGAAATGGACGGCGAACAAACCGGACAGGTCAAGATCGAGTTGCTCAAGAAGATATCGCGTGGTTTCTATGTGAAAGTGCCGGCCGGGACCCACGAACTGACTATCGTAAGTTCACAAGAGGTCATGGTACGACCGGTCAAGCGTACTAGAAAACCGAATACGCACGAACCGCTGATTATCTGGAAAGCCAAATCGGTTCCGAGCCTGGCGGCCGTTGTTCCCCAAAAAGATGATACCGGAGCACTGGACATTCCTTCGCTGGTGCCGCCCGAAGACAAGCCGAAAGCGGATGCACTAGATATTCCCTCACTGGTGTCACCCGAAGCCAAACCCGAGCCCAAACCCGAACCCAAACCCGAGCCTAAACCCGAGCCTAAACCCGAGCCTAAACCAGTGCTAGAGGCTTCTAAAAAACCAGAGAAATCCGAACCGAAAGCCGCCGGCCTGACCTCTCCCAAGATTGTCAAGATTGCCCCGGTTCTGTCAGACAGTCCGCCCAGCGACGTCCAGGTCGACTTGCGCAACCGGCCGGTCGAGGTTCGCTTGCGCATCCTGGCCGACAGGCTGGCGGCCGGCTTTAAAAAACTTCCCGGACAGGGACGCTACGAACGTTTGGTGGTGGCCCACTTTGATGAAAGCGGGCAAGCGACTCGGGACATGGAATTAGGCACCCTGGTCAGCGTACAGCTGAATACTTTTTTTAAACGCGATCACAATTTCTTTATGCTCGAGCGCCAGCGCCTGGCCGATATTCTGAACGAAATGGAAATGGCCATGACCGGCCTGGTCGAACCCGATCAGGCCGCCAAGATTGGCAAGATGCTCGGTGCTCAGGCAATTGTTGTCGGCAATGTGTCTCAGGCCGGGGCCGATTTCGTTGTGACCGCGCGGTTGATCTCGGCCGAGAACGCCACTGTTCTGGTAGCCGAATCGATAAATGTTCCGCAGGCCGGGATGGTTGCCCTCAGCGATGAGGCTGTTGTGCTGCGTTCACGCGGCGGGGCCGTTTTTCGCTCAGTGGTGGTGCCCGGCTGGGGCCAGTTCTACAATAGAGAGCCGATCAAGGGCGGGATCGTGATCGGGGTCGAACTGGCCATCATCGGCAGCGCCCTGGCCATGCACTTTCTTGGGCAGTCTGACCAGAACGCCTACGAGGTATCTGATTTCGCTCTCAACTACCCCAACTTGGATCCGACCGAACTGGGCCAGAAAGCAGCCGCCTTGCGCGAAAGCGCCCAGGATTACTATCAAGCCCGAAATATCCTGGTCTACGCAGCCATCGGCGTCTATCTTTACAACATTCTGGACGCCTATATCTTCGGAATCGATGGAGAGAAAGAAGCCGGGCTGCAAGTCATTCCCATGGGAACAGTCGACAGCCAGGGCGTTTTTGCACCTGGAGTCGGCATGGGGTTTGCCTACTAGGTCAGCATGCAACCTGCGCTTGCATTGATTACAGCCCTGATTTTTGTTTTCTCGATGGCTGCTTGCATAGGTTCGGGCGGCGAAAACGATGCCGGCCAGCCGGATGGAACCGAAGTGGACGCTGCTGATCCCGGCCCTGATTCTGGGTCTGACTCCGGTAGTGATCCTGGTTCTGACTTCGGCAGCGATCCTGGTTCTGACATAGGAAACGACCCGGGTTCTGATCCCGGGGCCGATCTCGGCGGCGATCTTTTTCAACCCTGCGAACCAGGTATTTTACCGAGTCAGAACATACTGGCCGAGACCGAAATGCTGATCGTGACTTCAACGCTTATGCGCAATGCTTTCGAAGTCCTGGCCGACTGGAAACGCTCCAAAGGCGTGGCCACACAAGTTGTGACCCTCGACTGGATCGATCAGAACATAAGCGGGCTGGATCAAGCCGAGCGGGTGCGCAACCATATTCGTACGCTACACGATAACTACAACTTGGGTTATGTCTTGCTGGGCGGAGACGCAGACGTTGTGCCTTATCGGCTGGTGCATTCGAAAGCACTGCTGACCTACGACGATCAGTTTGCCTCGGATTTTTATTTCTCAGATCTTCAGGGTAGCTGGGACGATGATGGCGACGGCAACTATGGCGAACCAGGCGACGGATTGGATATGCATCCCGATCTGGCTGTAGGCCGGCTGCCGGTGACTTTCACTAGTGAAGCCCAGAACATTGTCAGCCGCCTGCTGGCCTACGAACAGACACAGCCCGGCTGTGTTAAGGATGCCTTATTCATTTCCGAAGACACCGGGTTTCTAAATTTCGATTCAGCCGTGCAACTCAACCCGCTGGCCGACGACATTTTCCCGTCAGGCTTCAACAAGCAAAAACTCTACTGGAAACACGAAAACTATGCCGATGCCGAGCCGAATACACACGCGGCCCAGGTGACGGCCCTGAATTCCTGCCGTAGTTTCGTGACTCACTACGGACATGCCAGTGAATATGATTTGAATATGGAAATGACGGCCGACCAAGTTGCCGACCTGACCAATTCGCCTGATTTTCCGATTTACATTTCGTGCGGCTGCCAGGCCGGCAACTTTCCTTTCGAAAGCCAGGATTCTGCCGCAGAAAATCTTTTTAGCACCCCTTCCGGCGGGGCACTGGCCTACTTGGGCAACACCAATATTGGCCTGGGGCCCGGGGGCGGGACTGCTCTGATCGAATCGTTCTACAAAGGTTTGTTCGAAGAGGGTCTGCAAAAAATCGGCGACGCTTTGAACTTTGCCCGGGATGATTTTTACCAAAACGAAAACAACCTGCATTCCGAACTGTTTGGAATTCGCTGGACCCAGCTGGTCGTAGTTCTTTTCGCCGATCCCGAAATGCCGGTCTTCACCGACAACCCCGGAGTACTTTCAGTTGAGGCGCCGATAGCGATTGCCCGTGAAGAGCAGTGTGTCGAGGTTTGGGTCACTCTTGACGGCCAGCCAATCGAACAGGCTCGGGTGACGCTCTATCGACCTGGAGATTTCATCTACACTCTAACGAGCGATGAAAGCGGTCTGGCGGTCTTTCGTTTTGCACCCGATCAGGCCGGCGACATACATGTTACCGCCACCTATAGAAACGGCCTGCCCGGAATGGGGACTATTATTGTTCCGTAGTTTTGGCCGGGCCGATCAGCGCCCGGCTCTTGCGCCAGATCCCTTTAGCTAACAATGACAACCTTTCGAGCCTGGTCGCGGGAATGTCCTGTCCGGACCGCAGACGTTCGGACACGAGCCTGAGCACTTTGGGATGCATCAGGATACCCATGTGACCGACGCCTTCGATGCGCTGATCACATCCTTCGGCGTATATCGAATGTTCACGCGGCAGGACCATCAGATCCAATTCCGCCCAGATCGACAGGAACCTGACTCCTGGCGCTCTTTTGGCCTCCAGGTTCAAGTCCTTCAGGAATTCGGACTCCGGTCGCATTTGACGGCCGACTATGGTTGGGGCCCAGTAAGAACTGTAGGTGCCGTTGTGCGGGCAGGCGATCGTAATGCACTGATCGACATGCCGGGCTCCCTTGAGATCTTGCAGGTAGACTCGGGCCGCCAGGCCGCCCAGGGAATGGGTCACCAGGTCGACCGTCTTGCGCCCGGTGCCGCATGCCTGGCGAACTTGATCGACGAATTCTTTCAAATGCTTAGCGGCCGGCTCGATTCCTGATCCGACCGAAAAATCGAAAGGGAAAATCCGATCGAAGCCGATTGCCCGCAAATAGGCTTCTAAGGGAAACAGGCAAGAGCGGTTGGCTCCGTAGCCGGGAACCAAAATGATCGGGCGGGTGCGGCCGGGACCGAGGGTTTTGAGCTGGCGCGGCTTGATCCCGAAAGGGTAGAGCAGCCCCTGGATTGCAACCGAAGTGACTTCGAATATCACCCCCGGATTGAGCTGGTTGCTTTCGTCGGCCATGCGCTCATGGTGACTGGTAGCCGCATTGATGTCAACAAGTCCGCCTGTGCCTAACTTGACTTGTCAGGATTTCACTGGTAGGCGTAAGTCCAGGAGACCGTTGAGGCGTCGTCTAAAGGCAGGACAGCTGATTTTGGTTCAGCCGATGAAGGTTCGAATCCTTCCGCCTCAGTTACTTTTTTATCCGGGGCCAACCTGCGGGCCGTGGATTAACAGGAGGTTAACTATGATGAAAACGTTCGCAAGCCTGCTAATGGCGCTTGTTCTCTCTTTTGGCATCAATCCCTCAGCTGTAGCCGACGATGAGGATGACTGGGGCGACTCAACCGGGGATTCTGACTCGGGAGATACGAAAGATAAGGGAGACGATAAAGGTGATTCCAAAGAGGGTGGCTCCGGTTCTGATGACCCCTGGGAGGCGCCGCCCGAGGGTGATGCCTCGGCCGACGAGCCCAAGGGCGATGCCGAAATCGTGATCCCTTCGAGTTATCCGGTAAGTGAAATCGACCGGCCGCTGGCCCTGCCTCCGCTGGTACTGGAGCCGCTTTTCGCTTTTGAATTGCGCCATGTCCCCAATACAAACATTACCTCTTTGCTCTTCGGGGCCGGGTTCGGCATCATCGACAATCTCGAGGCCGGCCTACTGTTTCCCTTGAGACTCTCCCCCAAGTTCGATGCCGGGGACATGCCGATCTATGGCCTGTATGAGTTTGGACCGTTCCTCGGTAGTAAACTTCACATCGCCGGTAAGCTCACCATCAATCTGCCGATCGACACGCATTTCTCGATGCTGCTGGAAGCACCCACCAGGTTCAAGTTACATGAAATGTTCGCCGTTGTCGGAAGCCTGGGTCTTGGTTTTGTAGCGCCCAAGAACAACAAGGGTATGCTGCTCAACCTGGATTTTGGCGCGCTGGTTCAGCCGCTAGAACCGCTGGCCCTGTATCTGATGCTTGGTTTGCATTTCATTATTGCCGATTCATCCTGGACTACGGTTCCACTGTACTTCCGCGGTCAGTACACTTTGATGGGTGATCTGGATATTTTCCTGGAATTTGGCTTTGGTGATCTCAACCACGCCGGCGCAGATGATATTCGGTTCCAGGTTGGCGCGCTATACCGGATTGGATTCTAACCAGAGCAAGCGCTGGCCCTGAGCTTCTACCTGAACAAAAAGATTACTTCGACGCGCCGGTTCTTGGCACGGCCGGCGGCCTGGGAGTTGTCGGCGATTGGGCGGGCCTCGCCATAGCCGGATGATTTGATCCGTTCGAATTTCATTTTCTGCTGTTGGGTCAGGTAATCCAGGACGGACTGGGCGCGTCCTTGAGACAAAGCCAGGTTGTTGGTCTCGCGCCCGCGTGAATCTGTGTAGCCCTCGATGACCACCGGATAGTCTGTGTATTTACGGGCCAGCTCGGCAATCTTGTCCAGCAAGTAGGTGCGTTCGGGCAAGACGATCGTCTTGCCCGGGGCGAACATCTCGTGCAGAGTCATCACCACCCCGCGCTTTTCGGTCTTGACAACCAGGCCGCCGATTGCATTGGACTCTTTGAATAGTTCTTCACGCTCTTTGAGTAGCTCGGTCTCTTTCTTTTTCTTAGCATACTCGGCCTGGGCTTTGGCCGTGGCCAGATCGGCTTTCTTGACCGACATTTTGGCCAAATCGGTGGCGTTTTTGAATTGCTTGCCGGTAAGTGCTTTTTTAGCCTGCTCGAGAAATGTTTTAGCGCTGTTGATATTGGCCGAATCGTATTTTGCGGCATCCAGGGCTTCGGCCATTTGAATTTTGGATGAGGCCGAGGCGATGAACTCCTGGACTTCTTTTTCTTGTTTCATCTCTTCGGCCCGGGCCTGCTCGGCGGCCAGCCGCTCGGCGGCGGCTTTCTGTTCGGCTTCGAGTTTGGTTTTGGCTTCGGCCTGGGCTTTTTTAAGTTCGGCCGCGATACGCGCCTTTTCTTTTTTGGATTTCTTTTTTTCGGCAGCCAGGTTGGTTTTCAGGGCGATGATCTCTTCCATGCGCTTGATGCGTTTTTCTGCATCGGCCTGCCGCAGATCATACTGGGCCTTGGCTTTATTGGCCTGGTCGGCTTGCTGCTCGGCCTTGGCTAGACGATTGTGAGCCGCCAAGCGTTTGGCGTGCTGCATGGCGGTCGAGAATTGAATGGCCGCCATGGTCGAAAAGTGAATGCACTCATCTTCATCGCCGTCTTCGTAGGCTTCTTCGGCCAATTTGTAGTAGCGCTGACTGACCTGGTAGAGTCGCGGCGCAGCTTTGGCCGCTTTCTTGGCATCCAGTTTATTCAGAACAAGGTTGTCGGCCTTGACCAGGGCAGCCGGGCGCGGGCCGGGGCCGCAAAAGACCAGTAATGAAATAGCCAAAAGACCGATGATCGCTATCAGATATCGTTTCATGTTGTTCTCCCCTCGGCTACAAGCCCTGGGACTCGAGTGCCTTCATCTTACGTTCGGCATCTTCGGCCTTGGCCTTGGCCTTCAAGGCTTTTTCTTCGGCCGATTTGGCCAGGGCTTCGGCCTCTTCGGCTGAATCTTCAGCGGCCAGGCAGTTTATCTTGGCTCTGACATAGGTTGCCTGGGCCTCGATTCTTTTTAAAATTGACTCGATCTCGTCCAGTTTGTCGCTGGCCAATAAAGCCTGAGCCTTACCGATCCAGGTCCGGATAATTTCGATGTCTTGGCCGGTCTGATCGGTCACATCTGCTTCTTTCAGGTCGGCGATGACCTTGCTCCAGCGGGTGAACTGGTTCTCGAAATACTTGGCGTCCTTGTCTTCGGCGCCAACGTTAGCGACCATAAAAGTCCCGACTAACAGGCCGACAAGAAGTGCACAGTAGAATGCCCCTCGACGTCTCATACTGACCTCCTTACTTCGTTAATGTAAGTTACTTAGGCAGAAAGTTACCACTCGTCACAATCCTAGTCAAACCAGGACGGGTCGTTACAATCAAGCCTGCTTGGTGATTTTACAAAAACCCAATGACCTTGCTTTTTCGTCGGGCAGCTTTTCGCCGCGCAGGGCGGCCGCGACTCGTTCGGCCGAAACCGGCAGTTTCTCGAAGCGCACTCCGGTGGCTTCATAGAGCGCGTTCAGCACGGCCGGGATGGTTGGCATGATGGCGCCCTCGCCGACTTCCTTGGCGCCGTACGGCCCGTTCGGCTCGTGCGACTCGATCACGATTGTCTTGATGTTCGGCATATCCAAGGCGGTCGGGATCTTGTAGTCGGCCAGGTTGGGATTGAGGACTTTGCCGGCCTGGTCGAAATGAACTCTTTCGAAGAGGGCTTCTCCGACACCCATCGATAAAGAGCCGTGCATCTGACCCTCGACCGAAGTCAGGTTGATGGCCAGGCCGCAGTCGTGGGCATCGGTCATCGATTCGATAGTGATCTGACCGGTTTCCAAGTCGACCGCCAGCTCGACCACCTGGGCCGAACAGCCGTAAGCCGGTGATGTACCGACCGCGGCACCTTTGAACTTGCCGCCCAGTTCGGGCGGCTTGTATTTGCCGGTAGTAATGATCGTGCCGCGCTTCAGAAAGGCCAGGCGCGAGGCTTCTTTGAAAGTCAGCGGGCCGTCTTGGGGATTATCAGTCCAGCCGCGATGTTCCTTGATGTACTGGGTGCGCAAATCTTTGAAATCGAGTTCGATTCCTTCTGTCCCAAGCACCAGTCCTTCTTCGATCCTGAGATCTTGCGCTTTTACTTTGAGCAGTTCAGCCACGACATCGAGAACCTGATCGCGGGCTTTTTCGGCCGCCTCGCGCACGGCATGCCCCGACATGAGCGTCTGGCGCGAAGAGTAGGCCCCCAGGTCGACCCCGAAGTCGGTGTCGCCGGATGCCAGCCGGATTTGCGACAGATCAACCCCGATGGTTTCGGCGGCGATCATGGCCATGGCCGTGTCCGAGCCCTGGCCGATTTCGGCCGAAGCGGTCTTGACCAGCACGCCGCCGCCGTCTTCTTGCAGCTTGACCGAGGCGGTCGAGTGAAATGTCTCCGATCGGTAAATCGGGTAACCGGCCCCGCTCACAAAAAATCCACAGGCTGCGCCGATCCCGGTGCCCTTGGGAAGCTTGCCGCGTTTCTTTTGCCAGTCAGAACCGTCACGGACCGCTTCGATACATTCGCGCATACCCAGCGAAGACATATTCAAGTCGTTGCAGGTCACATCGCCGGCTTCCATTATGTTGATCAAGCGCAACTCAATCGCATCCCGGCCGAGTTCTTCGGCAACTTCATCGAGCAAACGCTCGAACAAGGCCCGGGCGATGACTCCCCCATGACCGCGCTGGGCCCCGCAGGCCGGCTTGTTGGTTGCCGCACGCAGCCCGTCGTATTTCATGTTGGGTAGCTTGTAAGGGCCGCCCAGCATAGAGCCGGCGTAGTAGACGGTCGCGATGCCGAAAGAAGAGTAGGCGCCCCCGTCCAGCAAGGCTTCGTGTTCGAGGTACAAAAGTTTGCCGTCACTGTCTACGCCGATTTCCATCTCGTGGAAAAATTTATGCCGCGAACGCGAATGTAAAAATACCTGCTCGCGGGTAAAAGTAGTCTTGACCGGTTTGCCGGTCGCTTTGGCCAGCAGGCAAGTTATCAGCTCCATCGACGAGCAAGCCGCCTTGGGACCAAACCCGCCGCCGACATAGGGTTTGATCACGCGCACCTTGTCGATCGGCAGGCCCAAAACCATCGAGAGTGTACGTTGGATATAATGTACCGATTGGGTCGAAGTGGTCAGGGTCAGGTTGCCGAGCAGATCGAACTCGGCGATGGCTGACTGCGGTTCTAAAAAAGCGGCATCTTGCATTTCGCTTTCTAAGCGCCCCTTTTTGACCACCGCGGCCTTGTGCTTGACGGCGGCCACATCGCCGAACTCTTGATGCACCTGGGCGTTTAAGTTGCCGGGATATTGTTCGTGGATCAAAGGCGCGTCTTTTACCAGAGCTTCATGGGCGTCGAGGATTACCGGCAGCTTCAGGTATTCAACGCTGATCAGATCGACGGCCGCCAGGGCGGTTTCGCGATCAACCGCGGCAACTGCGGCGATCTCATCGCCGGCATACAGCACTTTTTTTACAGCAAAGACGGTCTCGTCATAACGGGCCGGGCTGACTCCGAAGCGCACGTCCGGGGCGTCGGCGGCGGTGATGACTGCCTGGACGCCTTCCAGAGCCAGGGCCTTGGCCGTGTCGATCTTTATGATCTCGGCATGTGCCAACGGGCTATGCAAAATTGCGCCGTAAAGCATGCCGGTCTTTTTGATGTCATCGGTGTAAACCGCCCGGCCGGTGGCCTTGTCGGGAGCGTCAAGACGAGCGGCCCGCGAGGACAGGATCTTGAAGTCGCTCATGATTTGTCCCCCTCTTTATTGCTGAGCTTGTCGGCCGCGATTTCGATCGCCTCGGCAATTTTTTGATAACCGGTGCAGCGGCACAAGTTGCCGGCAATTCCGGCCCGAACTTCGGCTGCCGACGGGGCCGGATTTTTGTCCAGGAGTTGCTTGGCGGTCAGGATCATGCCCGGCGAGCAGAAACCGCACTGGATCGCGCCCTGCTCGACAAAGGCTTGCTGAATAGGGTGAAGCTGGTTGCCTTCGGCCAGGCCCTCGATCGTGGTGATTTCGTGACCGTCGGCCTGGACCGCCAGGACCAAGCAGGAGTTGACCGCCCGGCCGTCGATCAATACCGTGCAGGCTCCGCAGTCGCCCTCGCCGCAGCCAATCTTGGTGCCGGTCAAACCGAGTTCTTCGCGCAGAACCTGCACCAGGGTATGATGCGCTTCAACCGCGACCTGGTAGCTCTTTTGATTGACTGTCAGGTGCACAAGCTTCTTCATGCCGCACCTCGTTTTGTTCGGGCCAGGGCGGTTGTCAGGGCCCGCTCTACCAGGACTTCGACCATCCAGGAACGGTAGATCGCCGAGCTGCGCAGATCGTCGATTGGCTTGCAATCGCCGCTGGCTGCCTGGGCTGCCGATTTGAAAGTACTTTCATCGGGGCTTTGGCCGATCAGTGATTTCTCGCAAGCCCTGGCCCTGATCGGGGTCGGGGCCACCGAGCCCAGGCAAACCCGGGCATCGGCAATCCGGCCGTCTTTTGATTCAAGAGTAATTCGAGCGCTGGCCGAGGTAATTGTGATCTCGACTGCTTTGCGGTTGGTGACTGTTTTGAAAGCCGAACCCGTAAAGGGCGGTAATTTGGGGAACCTGATGTTGGTCAAAATTTCGTCGGCAAGTTTTACGGTTTTACCCGGGGCGGTCATGAACTCGCCGGCGGCCACTTTTCTTATGCCGCGCGGACCGGTCAGGCTCAAGATCGCGTTGCAGACAATCGCCGGCGGGGCCGAATCGGCGCAGGGTCGCGCGTTACATAAATTGCCGCCGAAGGTCGCCCGGTTTCTGACCTGGGGCGAGCCCATCCAGGCGGCGGCATCGGCTAATGCCGGAATGGTCTGGCGTACACAGTCGTCTACGGCCAGTTCGGCCATGGTTGTCAGCGGGCCGATATCGATTCCGCCGTCATTAGCCTGAATGCCGCGCAACTGTTCGACTTTATCCAGCGACACCACCAATTCGGGCTGTTTCAGGCCCAGGCGGATATCCCTGAGTAAATCGGTTCCCCCGGCGATGACCTGGGCTTTTGGTCCGAATTCCGCCAGGGTTTTTATAGCCGCCTCTACAGAAGCCGGCTGAATCACGTCGAATTTGCAGACAGCCATTTGATTTCCTTTCGGCCGAAGGTCATCAGACAACAACCATAAACCGGTCTAGCTGTCAACCCCGTAAAAACTGTCAAAACCGTCAAAATCGTCAAGACCGTCAAAAGAGAAATAGTCGTCTCTTTCATGGCAGAGAATAATCAGTTATAGTCTTACGAAATTCACGGGAGGAAGATATGAAACAACTTAAAACAATCGGCGTTATTGTAATCGTTCTCAGCTTCTGTCTGGCTGGTTCTTCGGCGCTGGCCGCTGAGCCGACAAATAAAGACAAGGCGATCAAGGCTGCCGAGGCCTGGTTGGGTGTGGTCGATCAGGGCAAGTATGCCGCCAGCTGGGACACGGCGGCCGCATTTTTCAAAAAAGCGGTCACCAAGAAAAAGTGGCTAGAGGCGGTAACGGCGGTGCGCAAACCCTTGGGTGAAATGCTGAAGCGCGAGCTGCTGGGGGCCAAGCCGATGACCGATTTGCCCAATGCGCCCAAAGGCGAGTATGTCGTGATCCAGTTCAAGACGTCCTACGAAAAGAAGAAAGACGCCATCGAGACAGTTACTCCGATGAAAGAAAAAGACGGTAGCTGGAAAGTCTCGGGTTATTTCATTAAGTAGTTTCTCTTGTCCGAGGCAACTAATCTACAGACCAGCCGGCGCTACACGAGTGGTGAGGAATTTGCCAGCAGCTTGACCCACGGGATCGGGGCGGGCCTGAGTATCGTCGCTCTGGCTGTCCTGGTGATCTACTCTTCGCTTACCGGTGATGCCTGGCGGGTGGTCAGCTTCAGCATCTACGGCAGCTGCCTGGTTTCGCTCTATCTTGCATCCACCTTATACCACGCCGTCCACGCCCCGCGGCTCAAGCGCATCTTCCGAGTCTGCGACCACGTCGCCATCTTTTTGCTGATTGCCGGTTCTTACACACCGATCACCCTGGTCAGCCTGCGCGGGGGCTGGGGCTGGACCTTGTTCGGCCTGATCTGGGGTCTGGCTGTCTTTGGTATCCTGCTCGAGATATTCTGCATGGATCGCATTCGCTGGCTGACCATTTCGATCTACCTCGGGATGGGCTGGCTGGTGGTCATCGCCGGCAAACCGGTGGTTGAGGCCCTGGATGGCGGTATGCTGTTCTGGCTTGGGGCCGGCGGGCTGGCCTACACCGGAGGGGTAGCCTTCTACTTGTGGAAAAAGCTTCCCTACAACCACGCTATCTGGCACCTGTTCGTCATGGGCGGCAGCGCTTGCCACTTTTTTGGCTTCTGGATGTATGTGCTCTAGCCCGATAATCCCGGCCGCAATCGAGCGCTTGTGCCGCCTGCTGCGAACGAGTACAATCCGCCCAATTCATTCGAACAGCGTAAACATGGAGAAGCTATGGGCATTCGCAATGTAAAGGTCAAGCCGCTGAAGAAGACTTCACCGTTTCGAAAAATCGCCATGGGAACCTGGGCCCATCCCGGAGATCCGCAGATCTACGGAACCATTGATATCGATCTGACCAAGGCCTACGCCTGGCGCGACAAGTTGCCTGAGGATGCGCCCAAGGTGACCGTCACCCACATGATCGCCCGGGCGATCGGACTGGCGATGAAGCAATACCCCGATCTGAACGGCTTCGTCCGTTTCCGCAAGATTTACTTGCGCCAGTCGATTGACATGACTTTTTTAGTGTCTTTCAAACACAAATTGGGCCGTGCAGATCTCTCCAGCATGCGCGTCAAAGAGGTAGACCAAAAATCCGCCGCTCAAATTGCTGAGGAGATGGCCGCCAAGGTCGAGCGCATCCGTGACAAGGCCGACACCGAGGTTCAAAAGTCGTCAAAACTGTTGAGTATTTTTCCCGGCTTTTTGGTGCGCTGGTTGCTCGGGTTGATCGCCTTTATTACTTACACTCTCAATATTCGTATGCCGGGAGTGCCCAAAGATCCTTTCGCCGGTTGTATTATCACCAACGTCGGCATGCTCGGACTGGACATCGCCTATGCCCCCCTGGTTCCCTACAGCCGCGTGCCGGTTATCCTGTTAGTCGGCGAGGCTAAGAAGCGCCCGGTTGTCGACGCCGACGGCAAGATTGTGGCCCGAGAGATCGTGACTATCAACGCCACCATCGATCATCGTTTTTGTGACGGAGTTCTGCTGGGCAAGATGGTTCGCGTCATCCGCGAGGTTTTTGACGATCCCGACACTTACTTCAGCACGCCTAAGTCCGAAGAGACCGAAGAAGCCGCCTGACGACATTGATTAATACGGTCAATACGCCTGTAACCCTTATAAAAAAAAGCATCCTCATTTTCGGCTTGACACTCATCTGGCCATACGCTTTTCTGTGCGAACGTTCGTTCGGTATTCTTCAGGCAGTTTTATAAAGGAGTCTGGCTATGCAATTCGAAAACGTGTACATCCCCTACGGTTGTTACTGGAGTTCACCCTTCAGCAAGTGGCAGGGCAGTTACGCAAATCTCGAGCCGATTCCGTTTGCGGCCGAGGTTGCAGTGCGAGCCCTCAAAGAACGTGACCTGCCTCCCAGCGTTTTCGACGGTTGCTGCCTGGGCTGGACGGTGCCTTCCAAGCATTCCTTCTACGGCGGTCCCTGGGTGGCCGGACTGATCGGCCTGACCGATGTACCCGCCCCGATTCTTTCCCAGGCATGTGCGACCGGCGTGCGCTGCATTATTTACTCGGCCTACGAAGTCCAGTCCGAGAACTCCGAGACCTTCCTGGCGGTCACCGCCGACAAGTGCTCCAACGGCCCGCATACTTATTATCCGCGACCGGACGGGCAGGGCGGTACCGGGGTGGCCGAAGACTGGGTAATGGACAATTTCGGTTTCGACCCGTTTGGGCGCAAGCCTATGTTCGTAACCGCAGAAAACGTGGCCAAGGAAGCCGGGATCGAGCGTAAGATCCAGGAAGAAGTCACTCTGATGCGCTACGAAGCCTATCAAAACCAGCTAAAAGACGACCGCGCTTTCCAGAAACGCTACATGATCACCCCGCTCGAAATCAAAGATCGACGGGGCCGCAAGGTTCTCAAGACGGTTGAAACCGACGAAGGGATTTTTCCAACTACGGCCGAGGGCCTGGCCCGGCTCAAGCCGGTTATGGAGGGCGGCACGGTTACCTTCGGGACCCAGACCTTCCCGGCCGACGGCAACGCCGGCATGGTCGTAACCACCCGCGAGAAGGCCAAAGAGTATTCCAAGGACTTAAACATCGAGATCCAGGTAATCGCCCACGCCCAGGCCCGTGTGAAAAAAGCTCATATGCCGGCCGCCAATGCTCCGGCGGTTCGGACTGTCTTAGAGCGGGCCGGGATCGGTCCCAAGGATATCAAGGCCATCACCAGCCACACGCCCTTTGCCGTCAATGATGTGCATCTTTCAAAAGAAATCGGGTTCGATCTGAAAGAGATGAATCGTTACAGCTGCTCGCTGATTTGGGGCCACCCGCAGGGTCCGACCGGGATGCGCGGAGTGATCGAACTAATCGAAGAACTGGCAATTATCGGCGGCGGTTATGGATTGTTCACCGGCTGTGCCGCCGGAGACACAGCTGGATCAATGATCATCAAGGTTAGCGTAAGTTAACGACGCCAACCAGCCAATTGGAGAAAAGCATGGACTTGAAACTCAAAGACAAGGTGGTCATCGTCACCGGAGGCAGCCGCGGCATCGGGGCGGCCATATCACTCGAATTGGGCCGCCAGGGCGCGCATGTTGCCCTGACCTGTTCGAGCAGAGTCGATGCGGCCAATGAAGTTGCGGCCGAGATCCAGAAATGCGGTTCACGCACAATGGTGATTAAAGCCGACGTCGGTGATTTCAAACAGACCGAAAAAGTCATCGACTCGGTCGTCAAAGAGCTCGGCGGGCTGCATTGCCTGGTTTGTAATGCCGGTGTGACCTGGGACGGCGTGATCTGGAAGATGTCCGAAGAGCAATGGGACAAGGTGATCAACACCAACCTTAAAGGCTACTTCAACTACAACCGCGCCGCGGCCAGGGTTTTCAAAGACAACAAGTACGGCAAGATCGTCAACCTGTCGTCGATCAACGGCCTGCGCGGCAAGTTTGCCCAGTCGAACTACTCGGCCTCGAAAGGCGGTATCAACGCCATGTCGAAAGCTTTGGCCAAAGAGCTGGGCAAGTTCAACGTCAATGTCAACGTGGTGGCTCCCGGAATGGTGCTGACCGAAATGGCCAAAAAAATTCCCGAGGAGTTCTTGAACAAGGCCATCAACGAAACCGTCCTGGGCCGGGTAGCCGATCCGGGCGATGTCGCCGACGTGGTGGCTTTCCTGTGTTCCGACCGTTCGCGGCATGTGACCGGCGAGGTGATCAAGGTCGACGGCGGGCAGTATATCTAACGAAGGGAAGTTGAAATGGGACGAGTTGGAATTGTTGGAATCGGACACGGGCGCTTCGGCCGCCGCAGTGACGCCTCGGTGCAAGAGCTGGCCTTCGACGCTTTTCGCGACGCCATGGCTGATGCCGGCCTGGCCCGCGAAGTCCTGGATGCCTCGGTAATCGGTGCGGTTCCCGAGTATCACAAGCAGCGCTCGCTCGCGGGAGTGATTCAGGAATATCTGGGGCTCAACCTCAAGCCGACCTGGTTGACCGAAGCCGCTTGCGCATCCGGTTCGGCGGCGATCCGGACCGCCTGGATGGCGATTCAGTCCGGCTTGCACCAGGTGGTCGCGGTAGTCGGTTGTCAGAAAATGACCGAACTGAGTACGCCGGAAATCCTGGCCCTGATGGGACGCGTCGGCGAGGTTCAGTGGGAGTCGATTTTCGGGACAACTTTCCCCGGCTACTATGCCATGTTGGCTCGGGCGCACATGCACGAATACGGCACAACCAAAGAGCAGCTGGCCAGTGTCGCCGTCAAGAACCACTTCTACGGGGCGATGAACAAACATGCCATGTTCCAGAAAGAAATAACGATCCAAAAGGCGTTGTCTTCGGCGCCGGTGGCTTCGCCCTTCCAGGTTTTCGATTGTTGCGCCAACGCCGACGGAGCCGCTTGCGTGATCATGGCTGCTGAAGATCGGGCCAAGCAGATCTCCGACAAGGTTGTTTGGCTCGATGGACTGGGCAGTGCCACCACCACAATGTCGGTCATACGGCGCCCAACTTTAACCAGCTTACCATCGGCCGTCGAGGCATCGCGCCAGGCATACAAGATGGCTGGAGTCGGGCCGGATGATATCAAGGTGGCCGACGTTCACGATTGTTTCACGATTGCCGAGATTCTGGCCTATGAAGACCTGGGCTTTTGCGAAAAAGGCCAGGGCGGCAAGTTCATCGAGGAAAAGCAGTCTTATATCGGCGGTAAGCATCCGGTCAACGTTGACGGCGGCTTGAAAGCCAAAGGTCATCCGATTGGGACGACCGGGGTTTCGATGACCGTCGAAATCGTCAAGCAACTGCGCGGCGAGGCCGACAAGCGCCAGGTTCCCGAGGCCGACGTCGGCTTGACTCACAACGTCGGCGGCAACGGTCAGTACTGTTTCGTTCACGTTTTCAAAAGGGAGTAAGATCGTGTTTGAATGGTTCGGAAAAGTAAATTTCACGCCGCACACCAAGGTTTCCAAATTTGCCGACTACCTTAAAGACGGCTATTTGATGGGGTCCAAGTGTTCAAAGTGCGGGCACACTGACTTCCCCCCCCGGGCCGACTGTTCCGCGTGTATGCATGGCGAGTTCGAGTATCTCGAATGGTCAGGCCAGGGCAGTCTCATAACTTATACCCGGATCGATGCCGCCCCGACCGGATTTCAGGACTTGGATCCTTACGTGATCGGAGTTATCGACCTGAAGGACGGCGGACGCCTGGTGGCCTGGTTCGGAGAATCGATCCCGGAAAGTGAAATCAAAATCGGCATGGATCTGCAAGTTGTTCCCCAGGTTTTCGACGAGACCGAAGAAATCAAAGTCTACTACACTCTCGAAAAACCAGGCACTAGCTGGAATAAGCGACCGGCTGACTGATTATAATCAGTTGGGAACTAATTAGTTGTCGTAGCGGAAAGGAAACTGACAAATGACTGAAAAACAAAACCCAGTAAAGTTGACCGTTGAAAACGATGTGGCCTACATCACTCTCGATGCGCCCCCGCTGAATATTTTCACGGCCGCGATTATGGGCGGCATCAACGAAGCCCTGGTCAAAATTGCGGCTGATAAATCAGTCAAGGCCCTGGCCTTCAAGGCCAACGGTAAGGCGTTCTCGGCCGGGGCGGATGTCGGTGAGCATCACCCGGATAAGGCAACCGGCATGATTTCGGCTTTCTCGCGTATGTTTACTTTACTCGGCGAACTTCAGATACCGGTCGTAATGGCAGTCGACGGGGCCGCTCTGGGAGCAGGTTTCGAGCTGGTCATGATGGCCGACATATTACTGGCCAGCGACCGGGCGACTTTCGGACAGCCTGAGATCCGCCTGGGATTTTTCGCCCCTTTCGCAGTCGCTTACTTGCCGCAACTGGTCGGCCAGGCCCGGGCCATGGAGATAACCTGCTCGGGCAGAACCTACTCGGCCGAACAAATGCACCAGTTTGGTTTTGTGTCGCATGTGGTAGCCGCCGACGAACTCGAGGGAGTTCTCGAGTCGACCCTGCGTGATTTCCGCAAGGCCAGTCCGCTGGTAATGCGCATGAATGTGCGCATTTTGAAGAAACTGCGCGACAAATCTTTCGAGCCGGCCCACAAAGAAGCCGAGAAAGTCTTCTTAGAAGAACTGATGGCCTCAGAAGATGTACTAGAAGGAATTGCTTCTTTTTACGAGAAACGAAAGCCCGATTGGAAAAATCGCTAAAGTACGAGGGCACAATGAAGATAGTGATAGTTGGCGCGGGAGCTTTGGGCGGGTTGGTCGGAGCACAATTGACGGAATCGGGCGAAGATGTCACATTTTTAGAGATCGACCCTGCGCGGGCCGCTTTGCTGAACGAAAAGGGTTTGCTGATAAGCCAAGACGATCAGCCCGATAAACATGTCGCCATCAAGGTTGTTACCTCCGTCGAAGAGCTTCAACCGGCCGACTTGATTTTCATATCGGTCAAGAGCTACCAAACCGAAAAAGCGACAAGCGGGCTGGCCCCAATCATCGGGCCGCAAACCAGGGTGCTTTCGATGCAAAACGGCATCGGCAACACCGACTTGATGGCGAAAATAATCGGGCCCGAAAAAGTCCTTTCCGGAATCACTTACCATTCCATTCAGCACACCGGCCCGAATAGCTTGCGCTTCAGAGCGGGCATCAAGCCGATCCAGATATCATCTTTTCAGGGCAAGTCGACAGAGGTTGTCCAGAAAATCGGAGAAGTTTTCATCAAGGCCGGGCTGAAGACCGACGTTGTCGAGAATATCGACCACGTTATCTGGCAAAAACTTCTTCACAATGCCGTGGTCAACCCGGTTGCGGCCCTGTCCGGGCTCAACTGCAACCAGTTGCTCGAAGACGAAGATCTGCAGCAGCTGATGCGGGCCCTCTGCGAAGAGATCGTAGCAGTCATGCGCGCCCGGGGAGTGCCGATTGTCGACGAAGAAGATCCCTATCGTCCGGTGATTGGCTCGCAAAAAGCTTTGGGACCCAACCAGCCGTCCATGTGGCAGGATTTATCACGTGGTCTGCGGACTGAAATCGACGCTTTAAACGGCGCCATCGTCGATGAGGCAAAACGACACAGCCTGAGCGCACCCTGCAACTTTACGATTGTGCGCTTGATCCATTCAGCAGAGCGTAAAAAAAATAATGGGAGATAACCATGACTACGTCGATTAACGGCTGGGCGCTGATCGAGCCCGAGAAACCTCTTCAAAAGCAAACCATCGAAGTTGCCGCTCCGGGCCAAGGAGAGGTCCTGGTCGAAGTGGCCGGCTGCGGCGTTTGCCACACTGATATTTCTTTCGCCTATCTGGGAGTGAAAACCCGCATGACGCCCCCGTTGATTCTGGGACACGAAATCAGCGGGACAGTCGTCGAAGTCGGCCCGCAAGCCGACCAGTCCTTGAAAGGCAAAGCCGTCCTGGTTCCGGCCGTGCTGCCATGCGGAGAATGTGATTTATGCAAGGCCGGTCAACGCAGAATCTGCCGCAGCCAGGTCATGCCGGGCAACGATCGCCACGGTGGCTTCGCTTCGCATGTAGTCGTTCCGGCCAAGTATGTCTGTCCGATAAAAGACGAGGTTCTGGCCAAACACGAGCTCTGGGAACTGTCGATTGTTTCGGACGCGGTCACGACACCTTTCCAGGCGATCAAACTGGCCGAGCTAAAAGAAGGTGAATTGGCTATTTGTATCGGGGTCGGCGGGATCGGTATTCATTGTGTCCAAATCGCAGCGGCGGCCGGCGCCAAAGTCATCGCCTTAGACGTCGACGATAAAAAACTCGAAGTGGCTAAAGCCGCCGGCGCTAAGGCAGTAGTCAACGTGGCCGGGTTATCGGGCAAAGAAGTCAAGGGCCAGGTCAAAACGGTTGCCAAGGAAATCGGGGCGGCCAAGTTCTGCCGGAAAATTTTCGAAACCTCAGGGACCAAACCCGGGCAGGAAACCGGCTTCAATTTGTTGACCTTCGGGTCGATTATGCTAGTGGTTGGGTTTACCATGGACAAAGTCGAAGTCCGGCTGTCGAACCTGATGGCCTTTGATTCCCGACTGATCGGCATATGGGGTTGCGACCCGGTTTTGTATCCCGAAGTTCTCGAATGGCTGGCCGCCGGCCGCATCCAGGTCAAGCCCTATGTCGAAAAGCACTCCCTCGACCAGATCAACCAGGTCTTCGAAGACGCGCACCACGGCAAGCTCGAAAGACGCGCTGTCCTGGTGCCCTAAAGTTAAAAAAAGGGGGCAAACATGCGGCGCAGTTTGTTTCTAGCAGTCGTGATTTTTTCGCTCGGCGGACTTTTGTCTCAGTCGGCCAGGGCCCAGGGCATTCATGTCAGGGATGGCTTCACCATCGAACTGGGTCTCGGCCTGGGCATCACCCACATCATTCCGGATGGCGGAAGCTCGCACAACGAAATTGGCCTGGCCCCGCTGTCGTTGAGCCTGGGCGGGTTCGTTACCAGCAATTTGGCGATCATGTTTCGGATGGCCGGCACCAGTTACTATCCCGACGTGCCCGGTACGAATATCTCCGTTGCCTTGCTGGGATTCTACGGAGTGCATGTACAGTACTGGATCAACGATATGTTGTTCGTCAGCGGCGGTCCCGGTCTGGCACTCTACGGAATCAACCCCTGGGATAATGACAGCGATCTGGAAGGCTTCGGTTTCGGTCTGCGGGCGGGCTTCTCATTTGCCAATTGGGAGAACCACTCGCTCAGAGTCAGCCTGGAATTGTTTCCGTCATTTTTCGAAAACATGACAGTCATGGCCGAGGCAATCAATTTCGAGTGGCAATACTTCTAGACCAGGTCCGAGTGAAACAGGATGTTCATTTGTGCCGCCGGCGACAATCACGGAGCTATCGATCAGCTCTACTCGGATGTCATCGCCTTCGAAGAATCACTCGGTGTGCGCTTCGACTACGTCATTCATGTGGGCGACTTCGGGATCTGGCCCGATCCAGACCGAATCGACAAGGCCACGCGCAAGCACGAAGGCGCTGGCGATTTTCCGGCCTGGTACACGGAGAGGCAACCTGTTCCCCGCCCCACCGTGTTCATCAAGGGCAACCACGAGGATTTCGTATGGCTCGATGCGCATCCCACCGGAGAGATCCTGGACGGCCTGAGGTACCTGAAGAACGGATACACGACGGAGCTGGTCATGGACGAAGGCGCTATCGTGGTCGGCGGCATTGGCGGTTGCTTCGGTACCTCGGATTACGAGAGATCTTCCCGCAATCTACAGGGCTATGCTCGGCGGCACTACACATGCGACGAGATCGAGCGGCTATGCAAATACGGCCGACTCGACATTCTCTTACTTCACGACGCCCCGGCTGGGGTGGAATTCACCCGGAGACTGAGAGACGGTCGCGAGAGCCGATACGTGAGCGAGGTGCCGGGATTGGTCGAGGCGCTGGAATGCACTCGCCCGCGCGTCTGCTTTTTCGGCCACCACCACCGTCGCGTTGATGCCGAAATCGCTGGCATCTCCTGCATCGGTCTCAACATTGTGGGCCGACCGGGCAACCTTGTCGGCTTCGATGTTCCCGTCCGTGGTCGTGACTGGTCCGTGCTTGGCGAGTGGGCGTCGGTATGACAAGCTGTGACACGGAGCTGTTACAAGCTATGACAAGATTGGCGACAGGGTTGCGACATTCTTTACGACGCTCTTGCCGGGCCCAAGCCAGACCGCGGTAATCCCAGATAACGAAAACAGGACAGTCATGGCCGAGGCTGTCAATTTCGAGTGGCAATATTTCTGAGAGACTGCTAATTTGACAACGATTTACGAGTAGGTATGCGTCTAGAATCGATTGTGCGGAGGGGTGTCAAGATGAAAAGTCAGTTTTTTCCAGGCTTGGCCGTGCTTGCCCTGCTGTTGGCCGGTTGCAGCGATGGCAGTATCAATTCGAATCCTGCCGACGGGTTGGATGGGGAAGTCGATGGCGGGCAAGACGCGGGTGATCCGGGTAGTGATATGGCCGGCGATGCCAGTGACGCCGGATCCGATCCCGGGGCCGATCCAGGTAGCGATCTCGGAGCCGATTTGGGCGCTGATGAAGGTTTGCTTGACGGCGGCGACAGCGCTCAAACCTGTCAATATTCGCTGATTGAAACCCTCGGTAGTACGAGCATTATCGCAGCTCCGGCGGGAGGGCTGCCGGCCAAGGGAGATATCTTCGTAATCCCCGAAACCGGGATCGAAGTCAGGCGAATTTCCGACAGCTCGGACAGTGACGGTTTCTCATCTTTTTACACCAATGGCTACAGTCGCTGGAGCCCGGCCAACATCACCGGCGAATATGTCACCGCCTTTGCCTCGAACGGCGGAGCTGCTTTTTATCGCATGTCCGATCTGGCGGTTGTCCACACGGTTGGAGTGGGTGAGTCCAACGAGCTGCACTGGGACTTCTCCGGCCAGCCCGGAACCGCGACCAGCCTCTATTACAGGTCTGGCACCCAGTTGCGCCAGCTGGATATTCTATCTGGCGACGATGGTTTGGTTCACGATTTCATAAACGAGTATCCGGGCGCCGGGCAGGTCCTTAACGGAGTCGAGGGGGCACCTTCCAACGACATGCGCTACTGGGCTTTTCAGGTATGCACCGGGATGACCGGCGGCGGACAGTGCACTGGTATTCTGGACGTGATTGTCTACGATAAGACCGACGATCTCATAGTCGGTCGCTTGAAGGACAAGTACGCCTCGATTCCCACTCCGAATTTCGTAGACATGTCGCCATCTGGAGAGCGCATAGTCGTGGGTAGCTGTGCCGGCAACTCGGTTCCTTTCAACGGACCGTATGCCTGGTCGCGGGATTTCGAGACCTACGTGCGCTTGAACACCAACTGCAGTCACTCGGGCTGGGCCTGGGGTGCCGTCGGCGAGGAATTCTACGTGAATTTCGACACTTGCGGTGAAAACAACGACGAGATTACTTTCTCGTGCGATTACACCACGGCGGTCGATGTAAACCGGGCAGACGGCTGGGAAAATCGAATTCCGATAATCTACCAGGGGGATATCGGTTGGGGCAACCACACTCATATGGGACGCGTCTATGATCCCGCCGTGCGCGGCTGGTTTTTCATGTCGACCTACTCATCGGGCGATTTGAACTGGGCCAAGGACCAATTGTTTTTCGTAGAAATCAAGGACCATACTCAGAACCCGAGAATCTACAGAGTCACCCCGACCTTGAACAGCTACGAAGGTTACTGGAGCGAGGCCTTTGCCTCGCTGGATTTTCAGGCCCTGAGAGTCTACTGGGGTGCCAATTGGTCGGGGCAGGGCAATCTCGAGTTGTACGAAGCCCGCCTGTGTGACGGCTGGTGGAACGACTAGCCGAGTGCAGTCCAACCCGCACATGAGTTGTGCTATACTGCCGGTGTGAACATCTGGAAGCTTTTTCAAGACGCCGCAACATCCTTTCCGAACGATGTGGCCGTGGTGGATGATGAGCACCGCGTCACGTATGCAAAGACGTTTGAGCGTACATGTTCTCTGGCGCGGTATCTAAGATCTAAGGGGATCCGGCCGGGGGATCGGGTTTCGATTCTTGAGGATAATTCTTATACGTATTTCGAAGTTTACTTCGCTGCGGCGGGGCTCGGGGTGATTCTCAATCCGCTGAACAATCGCCTGGCTGCCCGGGAAATCGCTGCCATACTTTTAGACGCGGGAGCGCGGTGGCTGATTGCCGGTGAGCGGTTTGCAAAGTTGGTGTCGGATGTTTTGTCCCGGAAAACGCCGATCGAGGGTGTCCTTTACACGGGCGAGAAATATGAGCAAGTCGTTGGCTTCTGCTCGGAGACTTTTGAGCCTGCCCAGGTAAAAGAGGAAGACGTGGCCCATTTGTACTACACCAGCGGCACTACCGGTAAGCCCAAGGGGGTCATGCTGACTCACAAGAACGTATGCTTGCATGCCCAGGCTGCCATCGAGGAGTTCGAGCTTTCCGTCTCCGATGTTTGGGGGCACATCGCGCCCATGTTTCATCTGGCCGACGCCTGGGCCACTTTTGCGATCACCCGAGTGGGCGGACGTCATGTCATGGTGCGGAGGTTTGACCCGGAGGGGGTGTTGCAGGTACTGGAAAAGGAGCGCATCACCATCTCCAACCTGATCCCCACCATGCTCAACCAGATGAACAAGCACGAGCGGGTTGCTGAGTTCGACTTTCCGGACCTGCGGGTCCTGCTCTCCGGCGGCGCGTCTATCGCCCCCGAGGTGGTCAAGTCCACCATGGAGACCTTCGGCTGCGACTACATCCAGACCTACGGAATGACCGAGACCAGTCCGTATCTTACCGTGAGCATTCTGGAGGAGCACCTGAAGCGGCTGCCGCCCGATGAGCAGTTTTCGTTCAAGGCCAAGACCGGCCGGCCGTTCAAGTCGGTGGATTTGAAGGTGGTGGACGAACAGGGAGTCGAAGTCGCGCCGGATGGGGAACAGGTGGGGGAGATCTGGGTGAAGGGGGAGACGGTCACTCCCGGCTACTGGAACAACCCCAAAGAGACTCAAGCCGCCTTCCAAGCCGGTTGGCTGTGCACCGGCGACCTGGCGGTTCTAGACCAGGAGGGGTACGTCAACATCGTCGATCGCAAGAAGGACCTGATCGTCACCGGCGGCGAGAACGTGTACTCGATCGAGGTGGAGAACATCTTGTACATGCACCCGGCGATTCTGGAGGCGGCGGTGTTCGGCGTGCCCGACGAGACCTGGGGCGAGGCAGTTCGGGCTGCGGTGGTGCTCAATCCCGGGCAGGTGGCCGCCGAGGAGGAGATCATCGGCTTCTGCCGGGAGAACTTGGCGGCCTACAAAGCGCCCAAGCGTGTGGACTTCTTTGAGGAGCTTCCCAAGACCGGTTCAGGAAAAATCTTCAAGAAAAAACTCAGAGACGATTGCCGTCGCCGATAGCGGCAAACTGAAGCTCCCCGACGAGATTCTGTCGGGAGCGAGGCATGGATCTGACCGGGTGTCAGTGTTCTTCGTCTGATTTCTCGAGTTCGGCAACAATCGCAGCCAGATCGCCCTTGGGTGGTTCAATTTCCAAGACGCCCTTGCCGTCCGGGCTGCTTTTCTTTTTGGCAGGCCGGGCGGCCGCGGCCTGGGCCGGGGCCCGGCGATGCGGCGGAGTCGGTGGAATATCGCCGCTCTCGGCAGCCAGCGGCTGCGAAGGATGTTGCCAGTTGGTTTTTTCTGACAGCCATTTGCGATAGCGATCCCATGAATACATGCCATCATTGCCGCCGGTTTCTAAGACCGAGCCCAACTTGAAAAATTCTCCTTTGCGGATCAACGCTCGCGAGGCAGAGGTGCCGATCAAGATCTCGCATTCAGGCACCCGCAGGTCGATATCCTCGCGATAAGTCAGGCGCTGGCAGATAACCGCCAACAGACAGTCGGCCAACTGGGACGAAATACCGGTCTGGATCTCGGCCGGGAAAGCCAAGACCATGCGCTGCAAAGCTTCGGCCACCGAGGATGAATGTACCGTGGCTAGAACCAGGTGGCCGGTTTCGGCGGCGTTTAGGGTCAGGCGCATGCACTCGGGTTCACGCATCTCGCCGATCATGATCACGTCCGGGTCCTGGCGCATGGCGTCCATCAGGGCTTGTTCAAAAGAGGGCGTGTCGCGGCCGACTTCGCGCTGGCGGATGAAAGACTTTTCCGGCTTCAAATAGTATTCGATCGGCTGTTCGATAGTGACGATGTGCCGTGATTCGGCCAGATTGATTTCCTGGAGCAAGGCCGTTAAAGTCGATGATTTTCCGCAACCAGTCGGGCCGCTGACCAGAATCAAACCATGTGGTTTATAAGCCAGTTGGATTAGCTCGTCGTGCAGGTTTAAAGATTTTACGGTCGGCAAAATCGCCGGCAGCAGGCGCACGGCCAGGCCGAGCCCGCGCAGGCTGTGCATGGCATTGATCCGGCAGCGCACCCCGGCGATTGTCTCGGAGACATCGGCCGAGCGCCTTTTTTGAAAATCGCCCCAGGCCTGGTCACCCAGGACTTGTCTGACCATCCCGCGCACCAGGCCGTTGGTGAGTTTTTCTCCGACAGGTTGCAGCTGGCCGCGTATTCTCAGGGTTGCCTGCAGACCGGTTTCGAGATGCAGATCCGAAGCGCCGCGACTGGCGGCCAGGGCGACTATTGATTCGAAATTCATCTTGTCAGGAGTGAACGAAGGGCGCCTTGGCGCGCGGGCCGTTCTTTAGAAAGTTATCGATGCCGATCTTCATATCTTTGGTATTAACGCATTCGCCGAACATCTCAGACTCGAACTTCAGACCTTCGTCGAGTTGCAGGCTGCAACCTTCTAAGATGGCCCGGCAAAGGATCTTGTCGATGGCTTGGCTCAGATGACCGATATCCAGTTCTGGCAGCGCAGCCGGGACCTGCATCGGGCCCAGAGCGATCGATTTCAAAGTAACCTTGCCGGCCGCAATATTACGCGCAAGTTCAATGGCGGTGCTGATCAGTTCGGTGCCCTCGACCTCTCTCTGAAACAATCCCAGTTTAACGCCTTGTTCTGAGGATATGGGCCGGCCGGTTCTGAGCATCTCGGCCGCTGCTTCAATTCCGATCCAACGCGGTAGCCGCTGGGTGCCACCCGCCCCGGGAATGATGCCCAGGTTGACTTCCGGCTGGCCGGCGGCCATCTTGAGGCCTTGTTTGACGATGATCGTCGTGCAACTCATCGCCAATTCGAGCCCGCCGCCCAGGGCAAACCCGTTCAGCGCGCAGACCACCGGTTTGCCCAGGTTTTCAATGACTGCCCCGGCTTGCTTCGATTCCTGGGTGGTTTCGAAGCCCTGTTGGGCGGTTTCGATCTTGGCTAAAAAATTGATATCGGCGCCCGACACGAAGGCCTTGGTGCCGAAACCGGATAATACCGCGGCCTTGATACTGTCGTCGTTGGCGATCGCCTCGAACTCGGTTTTCAACTGGTTGAAGACCTGCTGATTCAGGGCGTTGAGTACTTTCGGCCGGCGAATTCTAATCCAGGCGACTCCGTCGATGTCGTGACGCTGTAAATGGCTGATATGCCAGGCCTGGCCCGTGGCGGCCTGTTTCTTCAGGCACTCGGGAACCGGGAATTTTGGATGGGCCTTGGCATAATCTTCCACAAGCGAAAGAGCCCGATCGACTCCCAGCTGGTTCATAAGCAAAAAGGGCGGCTTCATATCCAGAGCGACTTCCAGGGCCATTTCGAGATCGGCCACACTGGTTATGCCCGAATCGATTGCCTGGCCGACCAGGCCGAAATAGGCCCCGCGTAAGGCATTGATGATCTTGTCGGCTTTGTCCGGATCGACCTCGACTTTTTCTCCGCGGGCCGGGACGTCCCAAGCTTGCCCCGAGGCCAGCGCGTCTTTCATCAGCTTGGGCGAATGAAACCAGGGGTTGAGTTTCTGGCCTTCCATTTCCAAGCCGTGATCGGTCAAGGGGTTGCCGCCGGTCAGATTCATGGCGGTGAACGATCCGACCGTCAGCCCAAGCGCCTTGCGCCCCAAAGAGTCGACTTCTTTGACTGTGCCCATGCCTTCTTCGACGCATAGGGCCGCTGCCAGAAACAAGCCTTCGAAAATTGGGTCGATCGCATAACCGTAGCGGCTGCCGACCCGGATCGGCACCTTGCCGATATGCTCGTAGAGGCTCATCATTATATGCGTGATCTTCGGGTCGGTTTCGGCCCCGGGAATGATCTCGACCATCGGGTTACGTTCGGCCGGGAAGAAGTAGTGAATCACCATACTGCGGTTCTTGTTCTTGAGCTTTTCGAAGATGACTTCCGGCTCGAGGTGCGAGGAGTTGGAAGCCAGAATGGCGTTTTCGGGGCAGAGCTCTTCGAGCTGGCCGAATATCTTTTGCTTCAGTTCGAGGCCTTCGGTTGCGGCTTCAACGATGAAGTCGGCGCCTTTGAGCTGATCGTAATCGGAGCTAAAGATTACACCGGCTTTCATGGTATCGCCCATCTCGGGCGAGAAGGCTCCGCTCTTGATGCCCCTATCTACTTTTTTATGTAGCTTGGCCTGGCCTTTTTGCAGGGCTTCTTCAACCACGTCCACAACCACTACCGGCACGTCGTATTTATGGAATACTTTGGCGAAATACAGGGCGATATCCGGTCCGATCTGCCCCGAGCCGATAACTCCGATTTTATTGAATGTAAGTCCCCGGAATTTGAAAGCCATCTCGCACCTCCCTGCGATTATTGGTAAGTATGCGAGCAGTTATATATCCCGGCCCCTGGCCATGGTCAAGGTGGTTGACACCTTTACGTGGCCGCGATAAAAAAATTGCGACTGGAGGAATACCGATGAGCGATGCCAAACCCGAAGCCAAGAAGATTGCCACAGCCAAAACCTTCAAGAAAATCATGGCCGATCACTTCCTGCAGATCGATGCCGCCGCGGCTGATTCCAAGCGTAAAGTCGCCTGGTGCACCAGCGTCGGTCCGGCCGAACTCCTGCAAGGTTTCGGTTTCGAGGTCTACTACCCCGAAAATCATTCCGCTATTTTAGGTACCATTCGCAAGGCGACTGATTATATTCCCTATGCCAACGCTGCCGGTTATTCGCCGGAAATTTGCTCATACTTGACCGCCGATGTGGGCGCCTACATGCAGGGCTTTACCCCGCTGACCAGAGCTTACGGTATCAAGGCGGTCCCCCGGCCGGACGTGCTGGTTTACAACACCAACCAGTGCCGCGACGTCCAGGACTGGTTCAAGTGGTATGCGCGCGAGTGGCAGGTGCCCTGCCTGGGAATCGAAACGCACCGCAACATAGGCGTTGTCACCAAAGAGCACGTCGACTCGATTGCCGGCCAGTTGCGTAACCTGGCCAAGGAACTCGAGAAGATCGCCGGGCCGCTGGATATGGACAAGTTCAAAGAGTCGGTCGGGTTATCGCGGCGCTGCTCGGAATTATGGGAAAAAGTTCTCAGGACCGGGACGGCCCGGCCCTCGGCGATTACTTTTTTCGACGGCACGATTCACATGGGCCCGGCGGTCGTCCTGCGCGGAATGCAGGTCGCCGTGGATTACTACGAACAGCTCTTAGAAGAACTGAATAAGCGCGTCGACGACAAAGTGGCTGCCGTCGAAGGTGAGCGCTTTCGGCTGTACTGGGAGGGCATGCCGATCTGGGGTAAGTTGCGGCCGTTGTCCGAGCAGTTTTTGGAACTGCAGACATGTGTAGTAGCCTCGACTTACTGCAACTCGTGGATCTTCAACCAGCTCGACCCCGATCAGCCGTTCGAGTCGATGGCCCGGGCCTATACTGAGTTGTTTATCGTCCGTTCGGACGATGTCAAAGAAGACTACATCGCCAAGATGTGCGATGACTACCATGTCGACGGCATCGTCTATCATGACGCTAAGACTTGTCCCGCCAATTCCAACTGTCGTTACGGCATGGCCCAGCGCTTGAGCGAACGTTGCAATGCGCCGAATTTGGTGATCAACGGGGACTTGAACGACTTGCGTTGCTATTCCGAAGAGCAGACTCGCACTAACATCGAGGCTTTTATCGAGCAGCTGGCCCAGGGCTAAAACATGAAATTTTTTGCCGGAGTTGACGTAGGCTCGTCGGCCACCAAGGCCGTTGTAATAGACGAGCAACGCCGGGTTGTCGGTCGCGGGTTGCATCATTCCGGGGCCGATTTCGAACAGGCCGCCAAGGCAGCCTACGAGCAGGCCCTGGCCGAAGCCGGGCTCGAGCGCACTCAAGTCGCGATGGTATGTTCGACCGGCTACGGACGCAGCAACGTAGATTTTGCCGGAGAAAAACGGACGGAAATCGATTGTCATGCCCGCGGCGCCTATCACTATTTTCCGCGGGCGATTACCGTGGTGGATATCGGCGGCCAGGACAACAAGATCATTGTGCTGAATGAAAATGGAAAGCGAATGACCTTTTCTATGAATCGCAAGTGCGCCGCCGGCACTGGTTCCTTTATCGAAGAGATGTCACTCAGGCTCAAAATTCCCATCGAGCAGGTGTCCGAGTTGGCCGAGAAAAGCCAAGATCCCAAGGTCAAGATTGGTTCATACTGCACGGTCTTCGCCATGACCGAGATCCTGTCTAAAATCAGGGCCGGAGTGAAGGCCGAAGATCTGGCCCGGGCCGCCCTGGAGTCGGTGGCTACGCGAGTTTTGGAATCACTGGCCAGCGCCAAAGAAGTCGTGGCGACCGGCGGAGTTGTGGCCCACAATCCGATCATGCAGGAAATGCTGTCCCGTATTCTAAAAACCAAGGTAAATATTCCACCCGATCCCCAGTATATCGGCGCATTGGGTGCCGCCCTGGTGGCGGCCGGGTGAAAAGGGAGGTTTTCCACGATGGCCAGTCTAGATCCCCTGTTTTTTCCGAAAAATATCGCCGTGATTGGCGCCTCGAACCGTTCTTTCACGATCGGACACCGTATAATCGCCAACTTGCAGCGCTACGGCTACCCGGGAAAGATTACGCCGGTCAATCCCAAGGGCGGTGAGATTCTCGGCTTGCCGGTCAGCACCTCTATTCTCGAAGTCCCCGGTGATGTCGAGATGGTGCATGTGATCGTGCGCAACAAGTACGTTGCCCAAACATTGAAAGACTGCGCCCAAAAGGGTGTGAAGGTCGCCATCATCAACACCTCGGGCTTCAAGGAACTCAGCCCCGAGGGGGCCGAGATGGAAAAGCAACTGGTGGCGATCGGCAAAGAAACCGGTCTGCGCCTGTTTGGCCCCAACTGTCAGGGGGTCATGAACACCGACCCCAAGGTTTCACTCTACTCCAATTTCACTTTTGCCCAGATGAATCCCGGGCATGTTTCCATGGTTGCCCAGGGCGGCGGTGTTGCTGAGGTAATCAATAACTATTTCGGGATGAACAAAGTCGGCCAGCGCATGTATGCCTCGAACGGCAACGCCTGCGACATCTCGGTGCCCGAGATCATCGAGTATTACGGAGACGATCCCGAGACTCACGTGATCGTATTGCACGCCGAGTCTTTCGCCGACCCCAAGGATTTTTTAACAAGAGTTCGTCCGGTAGCGGCCAAGAAACCGATCTTGGCTTTGAAGAGCGGTACAACCGTAGAAGGCGCCCGGGCGGCCTCGTCGCACACCGGCGGGCTGATGGAACAAGATACAGTCTCGGACGTGCTTTTCGATAAATGCGGAGTCCTGCGTTTTGCCTCGCTGGCCGAGTTATGCGAAGCCGCCCAGGCCTTTGCCGTTCAAAAGGTGCCGCGCTCCAACCGGATCGGTATGGTGACCAACGCCGGTTCACCGGCGATTATCGTTACCGACGAGGCCGTCAAGGCCGGGCTGCAGGTGCCCGATCTAAGCGAGTCATCCAAGGAATTCCTCAAAGAGAGCCTGCAGGCGATTGCCTCGATCGCCAACCCGATTGACATGATGGCTACCGCCGGCGAAAAGGAATTCGGGGCTTCGCTGAAAGCCTTGCTCGACGATGCCAATCTGGACGCCGCCGTGGTTTGTTTCATGACGCCCTTTTTCGTAGACACCCTGGGGATCGCCAAGGCGATCGAAGAGCAGGCCGCCCGGACCGACAAAACTATGATCGCGGTGGCCATGACCAACCCCGACGAAAAACCCGAATGGCAAGAAACTATCGACCGGGTCAGGCAGGCCGGAGTACCGGTTTATTACTTCCCCGAAGTAGCCGCCCGGGTGCTGTATCACATGGACAGATACCGGCGCCTGCGTGATCGGCCGGTCGGGCAGCCACCTTCGCTGAAGGTTGATAAGGGAGCGGCCGCGGCGGTCATCAAAGCTGCGCCGGCCGGATTTTTAGCTGCTAAAGACGTGAGCGCCCTGCTCGAGAGTTATGCAATAACCCAGGTAGCCGAAAAGCGCGCCCAGACCTGGGACGAGGTCAAGGCGGCCGCTGAGCAACTCGGCTTCCCGGTGGTACTCAAGGCCGAAGCCGCCGACCTGGTTCACAAGACCGACGACGGCGGAGTGGCCCTGAACCTGACAGACCAGGCCTTACTGAAAACTGCTTTCGATTCGATGTTTGCCAAGCTTACCGGAACGCCCGGGTTGTCGTTTCTATTGCAGCAGCAGGTCGACCAGGCGCTCGAGGTGATTGTCGGCGGCGCGATTGCCAAAGATTTAGGACCGATGGTTATGTTCGGTCTGGGAGGCATCCAGGTCGAGGTGCTTAAAGATGTGATCTTCAAGCTGGCCCCGCTGACAGAAGCCGAAGCCGAACAGATGCTTTCCGGCATCGCGGCCGCCGAATTGCTCGATGGCTTCCGCGGACAAAAAGGAATCGATCGTCCGGCCCTGATTGATATCTTGCTCAGAGTTTCGCAATTGTTGTCAGACCAGCCTGAGATCGTCGAGCTGGATCTGAACCCGATCATGGCCGGCCCGCCGGGGACGGCCACGCTGGTAGTCGACGCCCGAATCAAAATCGAGAAAAACTAAAAACGGAGTCTAGCATGGCAAACTGGATGAATCTGGGCCAGATGCTCAGGCTGAATGCCAAGAAATATCCGCAGACGATCTGCCTGATGGACACTAACCGTTCGTTCACTTATCCCGAGACCAACCAGCGAGTCTGCCGGCTGGCCAACGCGTTTTGTGACCTGGGCCTGAAAAAAGGCGACAAGATATCCGTGCTCCTGGAGAATTGTATCGAGTTTGTCGAGATCTATCTGGCCGCGGCCAAGGCCGGGCTGGTGGTCAACCCGATCAATTTCCGGGTGAGCGCGCAAGACGTTGCCTACATATCCAACCATGCCGAAGCCAAGGCCTTTGTAGTGCATGATCAGTTTGCCGACGGCCTGGACGAGATTCGCCCGGGGCTCAAGGTGCCCGAAGATTGCTACCTGATTGTCGGCCAGGAGCGCGACGGTTATCTGGCCTTCGAAGATCTTCTCAAAAGCGGCAAGCCACAAGAGCCGCAGGTCGAGGTCTTGCCGCAAGACACCTGGATTCTGTTGTACACCTCGGGCACGACCGGCCGTCCCAAGGGGGTTGTCCGCTCGCATGAATCTTACGTCGCCTTCTATCTGATCAACGCCATCGATTTCGACTTTCGTCCGGGCGACCGGGTGTTAAACGTAATGCCGCTCTGCCATGTCAATACGACTTTTTTCACTTTCACTTTTACCTACATCGGCGGCACGACTTATCTGGTACCGGCTAGCGGGTTCGATCCGAAGACCATGCTGGCGATCGTTGAGCAGGCCAAGATAAATTTCATTTCGCTGATTCCGACTCATTACGCCTTGATCCTGGCTGTCGATCCGGCCGAGCGGGCCAAATTCGACGTGTCGTCGATCGAGAAGCTCTTGTGTTCGTCGGCCCCGGCGCGCATCGAGCACAAGAAGGGCATTATGGAGTATTTCAAGGGCGTTCAGCTTTACGAGGGTTACGGCTCGACCGAAGCCGGGATCGTAACGACCTTGATGCCCGACGAGCAGCTGACCAAGCCCGGCTCGATTGGCCACGAGAGCCTGGGAACCGATAGTGTAAAAATCTTAGACGAAAATAAGAAAGACGTTCCGCAAGGCGAGATCGGTGAGCTTTACAGCCGCGGGCCGATGATGTTCGACGAGTATTATAAAGATCCCGAAAAAACCAAGGCCAGCTTCGCCGGCGAGTGGTTTTCGGCCGGCGACATGGCCTACGTCGACGAAGATGGCTACTATTTCTTAGTCGATCGCAAGCACAACATGATCATCACCGGCGGCGAGCATGTCTTTCCGTCCGAAGTCGAAAACAGGATCTGTAGTCACCAGGCTGTTTTCGATGTAGCCGTGATCGGCGTACCGCACGCCAAGTGGGGCGAGGCCGTCCGGGCGATCATTATTCTCAAAGAAGACTGCAGCTGCAGCGAAGACGAGATCATCGACTTCTGTCGCGAAAAGCTGGCGGCCTTCAAGCGGCCCAAGTCAGTCCAGTTCATCGCGGCCGACGAAATGCCGCGCACAGCCACCGGCAAGATTCTGCACCGGATCTTGCGCGATAACTGCAGCGAGGAGTAGACGTGTCCCAGTCAGAACCCCAGCAGCCGGAAGAATTCAACGCAGTCGATTACTTTGTCGATCGCAATATCCGCCAGGGCCGCGGTCACCGCACGGCCATTTATTTCAAGGATCACACCCTGACTTACAACCAGGTGCAGAAGATGGTCGATAAGACCGCCAATGCTTTGCGCGATCTTGGTGTTCAAATAGAAGACCGGGTCTTGTTGGTCTTGCTGGATACGCCCGAGTTCTATGCTTGTTTCTGGGGGGCCATGCGAATCGGGGCGGTCCCGGTCCCCTGCAGTACCATGCTGACGCCCGAAGACTACGAATATTTCCTGAACGATTCGAGGGCCAAGGTGCTGATCGTTTCCGAGTCACTCTTGCCGACAGTCCACAAGATTCAAGGCAATCTGCCCTATCTGCGCGACTTGATCATTGTCGAGGAAGGTGTCGGCCCCAAGATTCCTTTCAAGCAGAAGTACAAACGGGCCCCGGCCACCTGCAAATCGGCGGCCACGACCAAAGACGACGTCGGTTTCTGGCTGTACTCGTCGGGCTCAACCGGCTTTCCCAAGGGTACCATCCACTCGCAAAACGACATGGTTGTCTGCGCCGAGAGCTTCGCCAAGCAGGTTCTGGGAATGACCGAAGACGACATCACCCTCTCGGTCGCCCGGCTCTTTTTTGCCTACGGGTTGGGTAACTCGAACTACTTCCCGCTCTCAGTCGGGGCTGCGGCGGTCTTGTATCCCGAGCCGCCGACCCCGCAGCTGATGTTCGAATTGTTGAAGAAGTATCAGCCGACCATCTTTTTCGGCGTGCCGACCCTGTATGCTTCGTTACTCGATCTGGCCGACAAGCAAGACCGCCAGGCCGGCACCAAGCCCGACCCCAATTCCGAGCACGAATTTTCTTCGGTGCGTTTGTGTTTCTCGGCTGGCGAGGCCCTGCCGCCCGAAGTTTATCACCGATTCAAAAAGCGTTACGGAGTCGAGATATTAGATGGCATCGGTTCGACTGAAATGCTGCATATTTTTCTGGCCAACCAACCCGGCGATGTGCGGCCCGGCTCGACCGGCAAGCCGGTTCCGGGATTCGAGTTGAAACTAGTCGACGACGACGGCAATCAAGTACCGGCCGGAGAAGTTGGCACTTTGCACGTCAAGGGCGATTCGGCCGCCCAGTTCTACTGGCGCAAACTGGCCAAGACCAGAAAAACCATGCTGGGCGAGTGGATCAACACCGGCGACAAGTTTCACGTAGATGACGACGGTTACTACTGGTGCGCCGGGCGCGGCGACGACATGCTCAAGGTCGGCGGTATATGGGTGTCGCCGGTCGAGGTCGAACGCTGCCTGACCGAACACGCCGCCGTGCTGGAATGCGCCGTGGTCGGGCACCCCGATAAAGACCAGCTGATCAAGCCCAAGGCTTTTTGCATGCTGCGCGATACGGCCGAGGCTTCTGCTGAACTCGAACAAGAGCTCAAAGATCTTGTCAAATCCAAGCTGGCCAAGTACAAGTACCCGCGCTGGATCGAATTCGTCAACGAGCTACCCAAGTCCTCGACCGGCAAGACCCAGCGTTTCAAGCTGCGTACTAATTGACGCTAAGCTCCACTTTCTAGCCCTTTTCGCCCCCAGACACTCCGAGTTTCTTTGAAGAATAGGCCGATTTTAATGGCTTTATCGGGTCAAGTTGGGTATTGAGTGTGCCGAGGCTGCTGATTGCAGGTTTGATTCAGCGCCATTTTTTTTGGATAAAGGTAGGCACATGTCTTCGCCAGAACCGCCCGATAGCGCTTTTAAAAAGTTTGGCCTTAGCGACCCTTTGTTGAAAGCCCTCAATGACGAGGGCTATAAGTCTCCGACCGCCATCCAAACCCTGACTATACCCACGCTTTTAGAAGGTAAAGATGTGGTTGGCCAGGCCCAGACCGGCACAGGCAAGACGGCCGCCTTTGCCTTGCCGCTGTTGTCCTTTGTCGAAGCAGACAAGAAAAAACCGCAAGTGCTGGTTCTGGCTCCCACCCGCGAATTGGCCATTCAGGTTTCGGATTCCTTCAAACGCTATTCGGCGCACCTGCCGAAAATTGGAGCAATGCCGATTTATGGAGGTCAGAGCTACGCCATTCAATTGCGTCAGCTCAAGCGCGGTGTGCAAGTGGTGGTCGGCACACCCGGGCGGGTCATGGATCACATGCGCCGGGGCACTTTAAAGCTGGATGCCCTGGTCGGGTTGGTTATTGACGAGGCCGACGAGATGCTTCAGATGGGCTTTTTGGAGGATGTCGAATGGATTCTGCAGCAGGCACCCAAACCTCTTCAAATCGCCCTGTTTTCTGCCACTATGCCGCCGGCTATTCGTCGGATTGCCAGCAAGCATCTCAAAGATCCTGAAGAAATAATCATCAAAGTCCGAACATCAGCGGCCGAGTCAATCAAGCAGTATTTCTGGCTGGCACGTGGATTGAACAAACTCGACGCCCTTTGTCGGATACTGGAAGCTGAGGACACAGACGGTGTGATCGTCTTTGTGCGCACCAAAACCAGCACCGTTGCCCTGGCCGATGGTCTCATGGATAGGGGTTTTGCCTGCGCCGCTATCAACGGCGACATGGACCAAAAGCAGCGCGAGCATGCCATCAACAGCCTTAAAAGCGGCAGGTTGAGCATTCTGGTTGCTACGGATGTGGCCGCGCGCGGTTTGGATGTGGAGCGAGTCAGCCACGTTATAAACTATGATATTCCTAACGATCCCGAAGCGTATGTCCATAGAATCGGCCGGACCGGCCGAATGGGCAGATTGGGTCTGGCGATTACTTTTGTGGCGCCCAGGGAAAGGCATCTGCTGCGCAACATTCAGCGGATTACCAGGCAGACCGTTGAAGAGAGGGCTTTGCCCACAACCAAAGAAATCAACTCCAGGCGAGTCGCCCAATTCAACCAAAAAATCACGGACACCTTGACCTCCGGGGATCTCGGCTTCTTCAAGGGTTTGCTCGAGAAATACACCCAGGAACAAGAGGCGAATCCTATGGATGTGGCAGCAGCCTTAGCTAAATTGCTTCAAGGCGACACACCCATGCTGCTCAAAAAAGAAAAAATGATAAAAAACCGCGAGCCAAAGTTTAGAAATAGCTCAAAGCAAAACAATAGAGATAGCTCCAAACGCAAAAAGCCGAGTGCTAAAAAAAGCGTTCAAAAGAGCACCGAAGAAGGCATGCAACGCTATCGTATTGAAGTGGGCAGCAACCACAATGTGATGCCGGGCAACATTGTCGGCGCCATCGCCAACGAGGCTGATTTAAGCAGCAAGTTCATAGGTCGCATCGATATATTTGACGACTACAGCACGGTCGACCTTCCCGAAGGAATGCCCCAAGAGGTTTTACAGACTCTGAAGAAGGTTTGGGTTTGTCAAAAACAGCTGAAAATCAGGTTATTGAATGACAGTCGAAAACAGCGCCCAACTGAATCAAAGAAAAAGACAAAAAAGAAAAAACGCTCCCGGAAATAGCCGCGTGGCTGGTTGGGGAAAAAGGGGTCAGACACCAGCACTTGACACTTAGCAAGGATAGTATATGTGTCAAGTGGTATTACCTGATAATCATCTAGAAGGCTCCTCACTCGGGTTGTACGGTTGAAGTTGTAAGAGCAACCAACAACCCAAGGAGGAACCAGAGATGAAACTATACGG
>JAFDKH010000399.1 GCA_019307065.1 Deltaproteobacteria bacterium | reverse complement strand
TTTCCTGGGAGCGGATCGATCAATGGATTCGCAAGTGGGTCAGGGATTATTCTGTCGAGCGACTGGTTGTTCTCGATGATGTTGTCAACCTCGATCGTGAGCGTTTCGATTCTCTTCTGGCGATCGTCGAAGAAATGAACATCTTAGTAGAGTTTCCGAATGGTCTCAGGGCAGATCTAATCAAGGAAAAACATGTCAGACGTCTGAAGCCTCTGACAAGCGGCTTGAAGGTTTCTCTAGAAAGCGCCAGTTCCCGGGTACAGCATGAAGTGTTAGGCAAGAACCTCGATCCGGCTGCGGTGGAGAAGGTAGCCGGCTGGTGTAAACGCCATGAGGTGCCACTTCAAATTCACTACTTGATCGGGATTCCCGGGGAGCGCAAAGAGGAGATCAACGATACGTTGAAGATGGCCAGGCGTTTATTTGAAAGTTATCGAGCTCGTCCCTTGCTTCAGTTTGCAACACCGCTAAGCGGTTCAAAATTGCATACATTGTGTGAAGAGAAGCGACTATTGACGGAAGTGCCCGAGGATATTCACGCCTGTTTTCAGGAACGAAGTATAATAAAAACAAGCGAGTTCGATCCCGAGTTTCTGAAAATGGTCGCAGACAATTTCACAAAAGCTGTGACTCGGACGCGACAGAGGAAAGTAATTGCCAATCTGACTTATCGCTGCAATAACCACTGCGTCTTTTGTGCAGTCGGTGACCGGCCGAAAGAGGATGCCAATATCAATATGGTTCTATCTGCATTAAGGCGCTATCGACAAGAAGGCTTCGAACTTCTGGATATCGACGGGGGCGAGCCGACTCTTCATGAAAAACTGTTCACTCTAATAGAAGAGAGCAGGAAACTGGGTTACAGCAAGATTTCACTGATCACCAACGGCAGACGATCGAGCTATCGGGCATATGCTAGGCGTTTGGTCGATAGCGGCATCGACGAAGTGCTGATTTCGCTGCACGCGGGTGAGCCTAAGCAACATGAGCTTCTGACCGGTGCCAGGGGAAGTTATCAGCAGACCGTGGGTGGGATTGAGAACTTGCTGAAGTTTATTGAGAATCCCGAGCGAGTCGCAATAAATACTACTTTGGTGAAAGACAATATCGCGGATTGCGAGCGTTTGGGAAAGATGCTGGAGCAGATGGGAATCCGGCGTTGGAATCTGCAAGTGGTCACGCCCTTTGGACGGGCCAAGGTTGCACAAGTGCCCGAAGAAGATGAACTAAAACTGAGATTGACCGCTCTGCTTACGAAATTTTCCGGAAAAATGGACATCCAGATTGTCAACTGTCCTCCCTGTCTTATTCCGGGTTTCGAGGAGAAAGCGGCTCTGGATTTTAATAAAGCGGCCCGAGATATGATATTCGTCGGCCAGGGCGGCGAAAATCTGCAGGGCTTTTTGTCACAGCGTCGAAAGCAAGACAAGCGTTGCAGTCGGTGCGCATATATGATCCTGTGTCCGGGTTTCTACGTATTTTAGGCAGTTGGCCGGACCTGAAACCGAGAATCGCTGAATGACGAAGCTACAACCAGTCGAACGTCACATTGATGCGGTCATCAAAGATCTACTTCAGCCGCTGCTTGGACCACGGCCACGGTCAGAATGGAAGTTGGTCAGTTGGGATGCCGAACAGGGCATTTGCCTAACGTTTCAGCGGGCAGATTCGCATATTCTGATCGAAATGGAAGAACGCAACGATGAGAGTGATTGTTACGCCCGTACAAAAAAGTTCAATGTTTGTGCCCGCAGGCAATTCGAGGTTCTAAAGGAGATGACTGCAGATGATCGGCATATGGTCGACGCAGTTGTCGAACTGGTTGGCCAGCGAGAAGACCGCCTGGAAGTGTTTGAGCGGCCGACAGCAAGTCGAAAAAGGGCCGTCCGGGAAATACTGGTGGATCGTGTTCTGATTCCCGAAGGAAAAGGTCAATATTATATTAACCCCTATGTTGGTTGCATGATCGGCTGTCCTTTCTGCTACGTAATTGATCGAGCGGATTTGTCACGCAAGCTCGAGGGTCTGCCATATTTGCCCTGGGGACAATTTGTAGATGTTAAGGTAAACGCCCCCGAGGTACTCAAGCGCGAAGTGACCGAATATCCTCCCGGGGTAGTACGCATGAGTCCGATCCTTACCGATCCGTATCAAAGCATAGAAAGAAGTTATCGTATCACTCGGAAATGTCTCGAAGTGTTACTAGAAGCTGGATTTTCTCCGGTTGTGTTGACGAGGGCTGCTCGCATTGTTGAAGACCTCGATTTGCTGAAACGTTTTCCGAAAATCCTGGTTGGATTTTCAATTCCGACTAATGACGACAAGTACAGGCAGATATTCGAACCTGGAGCAGATCCAATCGACGATCGTATTGGGGCACTCGAGGCTTGCTGTTCTGCAGGGCTCAGAACTGTGGTCTTTATTCAGCCGATGCTGCCAATGAACGTTGAGGCGCTGGTTCAACGAGTGGCACCCCTGGTTCACGCTGTTAGGATTGATCGAATGTATTGCATGAATCGTGTAAGGAACCTGTACGAAGAGCATGACCTTGCCGAAGCGGCCACAGACACCTTTTTCGAAGAAACATCGAAGAGTCTGAGAAAAAGTTTCGAAGCCCATGGAGTGAACATCGACGAAATGGATGAACTATATTCTCTGCTCGAGTAGAACCCTCCCCGGTTTCATGATGTTGACGTCAATATAAGACCCTGATTTACTCGTATATCAGGAGACAAGGTTGGGAAAGAACATAGAAAACTCATGATATTTCGAG
>JAFDKH010000208.1 GCA_019307065.1 Deltaproteobacteria bacterium | reverse complement strand
CTCTGAGCCTGGCCGGTTTGTCAAAGTAGATCAGTACGTTACGGCAAAAGATCGCGTCTACTTTCCCGATTAACTCGAGCATCTCGTCATCAAGAAGGTTTAGCTGGCCGAAGCTGACCATCTTGCGGATATCATCGTCGATCGCATAGCGGTCGCCCTGGGGGCGGAAGTACTTCTTCAAAAAATAGTCATCGATAGCGCGAAAAGACGATTTTCCATATACGCCCTTGCGGGCCGTCTGAATCACCTTTCTCGAAATATCATTTGCAAATATTTCAACATCCCAATCAGCCAATTTGTGAGTTTCACGGATAATCATTGCTATTGTGTAGGCTTCTTCGCCGGTCGAGCAACCGGCCGACCAGAGGCGTATCCGTTTCTTGTCGGCATTTCGTTCGACAACTTCAGGCAGGATCTCCTCTTTGAAAGCCTTGAGCTGATAATCCTCGCGGAAAAAATATGTTTCGTTGGTTGTCAGCAGTTCAATAATCTCTTCCAGTTCCTGACTTCGGTCGGGAGTATAGCGCAGGTAACGATAGTAGTCGGTAAAAGAGGTTAGCTGGTTTTCTTTTAGCCGCAATCCCAGACGACGTTCGAACAGGTATTGGACATCTTTTTGAAAAAAGATACCGCAATACTCGTACACCAGATCTCTGAGGAGTCTAAACTCCTCAGTGCTCATCGAAACGGTTTTGTTCACAAATACCATCCGATTCGGCGCGGCACATTTGGCCGAGTCAAGTTACCGGTCCTGGTCTTGCTTGCCTTCGCCAATTTCAAGAATCTGCTCCATCGCTTCGCGAACAAGCTCGTCACTTTCGTCCGATAGCTTCTCAAACACTTCACGCATTGCGGCCGAATCACGTAATTCACCAATCTTCTTCACGGCAGTCATTCTGACATCCCAATGTTCATTGCTCAAAGCTGCGACCAACACTTGCCGCAAGTCTTCAATCGGCCAGCGCTGACTGTCTGAAAGTACTTCTTTGACAACTTCAGGATCAGGATGGCGAGAGACTTCCTTTAGCCAGCTGCTGTCGGCCCGCCACTCGAGGTGATTGATGGCGCGAACTGCCTCCAGGGCCACCATCCCATTCGAGTGTTTGGAAAATTCCAAAATGGCCTCGACTACACCCTGATCTTCGCTCCGGCCAAGGGCCGCAAGAGCTTCTTTGACCACCCAGGGGTCTGCATCTCTCAATGCGATCTGCAAGATCTTGCGTGCTTCTGGGGAGTCTCTCATTCCGAGAGCTTTAGCAGCCGCGGTCCTGACTTTTGACGACTCATCCGTGAGAGAAACCCGCAATCTGTCTACTGTTCCCTCGCCACTCACCCGCCCCAGAGCGCTTACTACCGCACAGCGAATTTGTGGGTCTTCATCGCCAAACAACTTGAGGATGTCATCTATGTCAGTTTTATGCGCCACACCACACAGAATTTCTGCAGCAACCATACGTAGAGCCGGTTGCTCATCTTCAAGAAACGGCCTGATCGCTTCAAGAACTTCATCATGGAATTTCGTCCCAAGTACTATCAGAGACGAAACTACGCCTCTGGGAGACAATTCTCGATTGCGCTTGAGAAAAGCCACCAGGGTTGAAATTACCGATGGATTGCCAATCTTGGCCAGGGTCTGTTGAGCAGCTTCGGCAACATCGACGTCATCTGAAAGACAATGTTCAATAATCATCGGAAGACTGGCCGGCTGCCCAAAATGTCCCAGCAGGTCAACCACCAGGACCTTTTCCGCCCTGCCAATGTTTGTCAGCAGATTCTGCAACTGTTCGCCTGACTTGGGCCCGATCAGTAAAATCGATTCATGGATCAGTTCATGCAGTGATTCGTCTTGAGCTGCCAGAATCAGATCGGCTACAACTTCTTCATTTCCAGTCCAGCCGAGAATCATAACTGCGGCTTCACGATCCTCGCTGGCCGACCTGGTCAGCATGGCTCGCAGCTGATCAATCATTTGCGCATTGGCAGTCCGGGCCACGGAAATTTGAATCTCAATACGGGCTTGCTTATTTGACAAGCCATATTGGAGTACCAGAGCGCGGGCTGCAGCAGAACGCTCGACGCGGCTCCTGGCATGCAGGCTTTCGAGCAGGATCGGCACAATTTCTTCGTTCCTTTGCTTTCCCAAGAGAAGATACAGATGGGGGCGCAAAGGACCTACATCGAGCAAAGACATCAGGACTGCTCCAGGTACGATCACATCCAGCCGCTCAAGCGCGTCAAGACACGAAAGTTGTACCAGCAAGCTGTCATTCTGAAGCACCTTTATCAGATTGTCCGAAACACTGGGATCTCCGATCATTCCCAGAGCTTCGGCCGCGGCCGCACGAACATTTTCGTCGGTATCACTAGTTCTGCTCAAAAGTGGCGCGACTGCTTCACGATCGCCAATGTCACCCAGGATGTCCGCGGCCAGTTTCCTCCCGTCACTGTCGCCGTCGCTAAGGACTGTCACCAGACCAGCCACCGCCAAAGAACCTATATCGGCTAGAACTTCGCTGGCCGAGTTTCTCAAGCCGGCGTTATCCTGATCGCCCAGGGCCTTTATCAGCGCATCGATCAGCTCGGGGGATGCTTCGGTAGTGGCCAAAGCTGTGGAGACAGACTTGCGGATTCTCCAACTCTCATCGGCCAGAGCTTCAATCAAATGCTGGATAAGTGATTTTTCGTATATCTCAGGCAGCCGCTGAGCAGCTCGATAGCGAATTTCCTCGACCTTACTGGACAGGGCAGAAATTATCCTTTGTTTTTCTTCCTCCTTCATTATTCTCGTTCTCCACATTGATTCTGTTCTTGAATAAAGTTGGCAAAGTCTCGAGCTTGAATACCAATAAGATCAGTAGTCTCTTCGAGATCGGCGATTTGGGCCCTCTCTTGATCGTGAGAATCCCTGACTTCCTCAGCCACTCTGGCGACATGATTGACTCCGTTAGCTTGTTCAATCATCGCCTTTCCGATAAACGAGACCATCTCCGAAATGCTTTCCATGGTTTTATTAACACCGGCGGCTGCCTGGACTTGCTCATTGGCGCTCCGATAAACAAATCGGGCGTCATCCCTCATTTGTTCCGAGGCGCGACTCACTCGGCTGCCACCTTTCGACTGCTCTGCAACCGCCCGCTTGATTTCCCTGACCATGCTTGAAATATCCGTCATCGATCGGGTGATCATCCGCGTAATGCTGGAGTTTTCCGCTGTACTGGTAGCAATGTCATTTGCCCTCTGTGTAACTTGACGAACTGATTCAAGAATTTGCTGCAAAGCCGTCCCGGCAGTGTTCGCCAATTCAACTCCCCGGCGGACGCTACCAGAGCCTCTTTGCATTGCATCAATCGCCAATCGTGACTCCGACTGAACACTGCGAATCAATCCTGCAATTTCTTTGGTTGAACTGGATGTCCGATCAGCCAGATCCTTGATCTCATCCGCAACAACAGCAAAGCCCTTGCCGTGTTCACCTGCCGCGGCTGCAATTATTGCTGCATTTAGCGCTAAAAGGTTGGTCTGTTCAGCAACGTCACCAATCACTGTCAATATCTTACCGACGGCTTCCATTTGAGTACCTAAACGATTGATAACCGCCTGGGCCTCGTCGGTGATTTCCTGGATCTCATTGATGCCTTCAATCGTCTGACTGACTGAGCTTGCTCCGCGAGACGCCAACTCCGAGACTTGTTCGGATAACCGGTGGGTTTGAGCAGTGCTTTCTTCGACTTGTTTAATCGAACCGTCTACTACGGACAGAGATGACAAGGTTTCATCGGCGGATTTGGCCAAATCGTCCACATTACTGACTACCTGATCCATCGAAACGGAGATCTCCGTCATTGCCGAAGCTGTATCTTCCACGAGATTCTGAAGGTTCTCAGCCGAGCCAGCTACTTCTCTGACACTTTGGTCGATCTCGAACATCGATGAAGAACAATCTGAAGAAGCCTCTCGCAAAGCGTCCATCTGTTCGGTGATACTCTGGATGGCGGAGCGCATTTCGGTTACTGAAGTAGCGGTTTGCTCTGCTGTTTCGGTCCGGTTCTCGGCTGTTTTTTTGAACTGCGTCACTCGACTAACGAGTTTTTCTACTTGCTTGAGAACCTCAGCCGTTTTATCGGCTGAAGCGCTTTGCACCATAGTGTGTCTATCGGTCAGCTCTCTGATCGCTCCGATCAGTTCGACTAGTTCCTCTTCTGCCTGAGCAGTTAAAACTGTGTCGGAATCACCCTTGGCAAATCTGCCCAACCGTTTTGAAAGCTCTTTGATTGGGTTTATCGTCGAGCTTGAAACCGACAGGATCATCAGTAAACACGTAATGATCAGCAAGAGCACTCCCACTAATCCATGCCAGATTACGCCACCAATCTCCTCGTATACAATCGACATTGGTGCAACCCATGCAAGCAGCTGGCCATGTGAAAGCCGTATTACAAGATACAAGAACGGTGTTCGCAGGTCGTGCCATTGATCGCTACGCCGCTCGAAGATCTTGTCGAACCAAACCGGATCTAGTTTGGTTGCCGAGGGTTGCAGTAGTATCTTACCGAACCGATCAAGCACAACCAGGTTGTTGACGAATTTACGCGTCGAATCGGCCTGACGTAATGCTTCTCTGAAGCCGGCATCGGGCTTTGCGGTCAGGATAGCTTCCACCCTGGAAGCCAACTGCCTGAAGCTTTGTTGTTGCTCGGCAATTATCTTTCGGGCCGTCTGTTCACGGGCACTGCTGAACCAGATTAGCGAACAAATTGTGAGTGCTATAAAAAGTATCATCGCAGATGCTACAACAAGTTTTGTCGACAGACGGCCGGTCTTCGATGGCTGAAAATCTTTTCCCGTGTCGAATGGCTCGAGAGACTGTTTGATAGATATTAGTCCTGTCTTTCCAATAATCGAGCCGAATACGAAGTTGAGCAGAGCTACGCATAAAACTACCACGCCCAGGACGAACACTTGCCACCCGGTAGCTGGTGAGAATACGACCAGGACTATCCAGCCCATGAACCCGACAAGAACCCACAACAACGCCGTAAAAACCGATTCGATTCTAGAAAAAGAGTCAACCGCCTGCCTAGCTGCTACAACTCTGGCCACTGATGGAGAATCACCGTCACTGACACTATCCGATAATGTCTGCACCGGCTTCAGTAGCAATTTACAAAACGACTGAATGCATAGCAGCATCGGCAAAAATATGGCAGCCAGGTAGACACCCAGGTAAAAAAGATGATCATTTAGATCACCTAAAACAGCCAGGCAACCAAAAAGGAACAAAACAGACAAAACACCGATCGCCAGTGTGGTTTGTCTTATTTCGCGAATTGCTAATTTAATTGCATCCTTCACGATATTTCCTCACTCAGTTGAGGAGCTTTTGATTTCCGGTCTTGCGGGTTCGGGGCTAATCTCAGCCTCAGTTTTGTCAGCCAGGGCCGGGCTAAGTACCTTTTTCAGATCAACCAGCAACAGCAAACGTCCCTGGAACTCGCAGACACCTAAAAACATCCCGGGTTCTTTATCGACAAATAATTGAGGAGACGGCTTGATAATACTTCGTGGAATCCGAACGACTTCGAGCACTTCGTCCACAACGATTCCAACAATCTTACCGGCTACAACGACAATGATGTATTTTGGATTCCCATTCCAACTCTCTTCGGGAACCATGAAGCGCTTGCGCATGTCCACGATTGGAATTATGACACCCCGAAGATTTATAACGCCTTCGATCAATGCCGCAGCTGATGGCACCGGAGTAATTTTGAGAGGATTGATAATCTCTTTAATTCTCATGATATCGACTACATACTCCTCGGTCCCCACCGAGAAGGCCGCCATTTGGACAATTCTACTTTCTGTCTGTCCTTCGTTTTGGTCGCTCATCCTCTCCGGCTCCCGGATTTTACGTTTATATACTCATCAATTTGCACAACCGACTCGAGTTCCAGCAAGGTATACATTTCACCTTCATGCCGCCCGACTCCCACGATATGTTCGGCTTCAGCTCGATCAAACACGCCAGGCGGCGGTTCGATATTTTCATCTTTCAGTCGAATGACATGCCGAACTTCATCGACCAGCAGGCCCGACAAACCATCGATTGACTGGACAATCAAAACTCGTGATTTACGGGTTTGAGGGGAAGTCTCTAGATTTAGCCGCTTGCGCAGATCAACGACCGGCGCAATTGTTCCCCGCAAAGACAGAATGCCCAAGATGATTGGCTCGGTACGCGGGACCTCGGTAATCAAGGGAAGCTTTATTATCTCTTTGATACCAAATATATTTACTGCGAAAGTCTCGTCGGCCAACACGAAACTGAGATACTCTTGTACCCCCTCCGCCCTGAGTCGGCTATCCAACTGGTCGCGATATAAATCAAGCGACATGGAACCAACTGTCTTCAGCTCTGATGAAGAGGCAAAAAACTCCTCGAGGGCCTTAGCGTGGTGATCATCGTGGACGGTAGAGACTGGTTGTTCAGCTGGTTCGGACTTCTTCAGTTTTTTACTAATTTTGGGGGCCGGTGCTTTCTTGGGACGCTTCGGTCTTGTAGCCGCCTTTTCTTTTTTACTGCTACTCTTGATGCCGGTCTTGGCCGGGGCGGCTTTGGATCTTGGTTTTTTAGTTGGCGCCACTTATACAAGTCCTTTTCTGCTACTCTCGGGTTAGGGCCTCTTCAATCAAAGCTCCAACATCAAGAACGAGAATCGTTTGTTGGCTGGCCAGATTGGTAGCCCCGGCAATACCGGAGATTTTCGATAGGGTTTTACCCAGAGACTTGATCACAATATCCTGTTGGCCGATTAGACCGTCAACCACGATTCCCAACCGGTTTTGAGCAAGTCCGACAACCACGACATATAAAAGACCCTCTTCATTTATTGCCGCTTCTCCGAGTTCGAAGAGGTCCGATAGCCGAAGCAACGGTAACGTGGCACCTCGCAATTCGATCACTTCTCTTCGCTCAATAGTACGAAGCCGATCGGTGTTGACGTTGATGATTTCGAGTACTGAGTTCAAAGGAACTGCGTATATATATTCACTTACGCGGATTATCAGCGCCCGAATGATCGCCAGGGTAATCGGCAGTGTAATAGTAAACCTGGTGCCCTTGCCCGTCTCCGAGTGAATATCAATCATACCCGAGAGATTAGCTATGTTTGTCTTGACTACATCCAGCCCAACACCTCTGCCGGAGAGCTCGCTGATCTTATCTGAAGTTGAAAAACCAGGCAGGAAAAGAAGATTCATCAAATCGCGATGAGTCATATCGCGTAGATGGTCTTTTTCGACCAGGCCGTTTTTCAAAGCAACCATCTTGATCCGCTCGAGGTCGAGGCCCTGTCCATCGTCGGCGATTTCAATGACTACATGGTTGCCCTTTTGATAAGCCGAAACTGAAATCGTTCCGACGGCCGGCTTTGACTCCCTCACTCGCTGAGCAGGATCTTCGATGCCGTGATCAACCGCGTTGCGCAAGATATGCATGAGAGGATCGGCTAGATCTTCTACAATGAGCTTGTCTAATTCTGTATCGGCACCGCTGACCTGCAACTCAACATCTTTGCCTGAACTCCTCGAGATCTTACGCACCATCCGCGACAACTTCTCGAAATTCTGACCCAGCGGAACCATGCGCACTTCCATGATGCCTGACTGCAGTTCGTCGAGCTTGCGTTCAAAGTTCCTGGATTCCTTGAATAAATCAACTGACAGACCGGTAAAACCCTGTTCAGCCTTGAGTTGTTCCGAAATGGATTGAACAGCAGTTCGGACAAGCACTAACTCACCAACTATATTCATCAGGCTGTCAAGTTTGGCAATGTCTACTCTAACAGTCTGACTCACGCTTCTAAGCGTTACGGTTTCATCTGCCTCGCCTGCGGCAGGCGACCCTGGAAGCTCCGAATCATCGTCAGCGGCTTCATCCGACGGCTCGTCAGCGTCCTTCGGTTCATCACTCTTGGCTGGCTTGACCTGTTCTTTGCCAAGTGGCTGCCCTCGCCGCTCGATAGAATAGACTCCAACCTCGTCACAAATAATCGGCTCTTTGATTGCCTCAAAAGAGAGTTCACTTCCAAAGATCAAGTCGAAATCAATCCCCTGCTCCGAAGAGCTTTCTGAACTTGGCAAGGTCGTAATCACTTCTCCCATGGTTTTCAGCTCACCGGTCAGCGACGCCAGGCTTTCATCAAAATCCATCAGGTTGAATGAAGCGTGGACCCGGAACAAGTTCACACCCTGGCGGATGTTGTCAATCAGACGGTATTCCTCGTACTCGGTCAGCACGCTGAGGATACCAGGATCGATAACGATGGCCTCGAGCGGATTTTCTTCTTTGCTGACGACTGAGATCTCGGCCACCAGGCCAAGCTGTTTTTGCAGATCGCTAAGCACCTTCTTGGTTACTTTTTGAGCTCCGCCGGATTCGGCAATCAACTGATTAAAGACCTCGACCGCCTCGAACAGAACGTCGATGACTTCCGCGGATATCGCAACTTTACCCATGCGAATGTCATCCAGCAGGTTCTCCAGGTCGTGGGCAATGTTGGCCATTTTCTTCACGCCAAACATGCCCGAGATACCCTTCAACGAATGGGCCGAGCGGAAGATATTGTTGATTAAATCGGGATCTTTCTTGCCCCGCTTCATATGATCGTCAGCCTGCAGGATGTCGCGGTTGAGGCTCTCGACAATCTCTTGCGCCTCGGACAAAAACTCACCAAGCGCTCTAGAACTCAATTTGTTTTTTTGCGCCATTATTTATCTGATTGATCCGACTTCCCTTTTAGGTGGCGTTCGACGCATTCCTTCAAAGCCTCCGGAGTAAAAGGCTTTACCAGATAACTGTTTGCGCCCAGGGCCAATCCTCGTTCTCGGTCACGCTGAGAAGATTCTGTAGAAACGATGATCAAGGGAGTCTTCTTGAAACGTTCATTATCACGAATGAAGCGGACTAGTTCCAGACCATTGATATCAGGCATGTTGATATCGGTAATTATCAAACTGAAATCGCATCTTGGCAGTTCTTTAAGCGCCTCAAAACCAGACTCGGCCTCGGTCACACTGACACCCTCGATCTCTTCAATCGTAGATGCAATGAAAGACCGCATTGCGGAACTATCTTCTACCACCAGCACCTCAAAACCCACTCCACACCTCCAAAAGCGCCGAGGTTCCAAATACCCGGTTTGGGAAAGTGTTTCACGGGCTTGGCAGTAAAGTCAAGTATTTACAGGTTGCTACCAGGTTTGATCGGTTCAATTAAAATTTCACGGGCTTATTATAGATGGCGGTATTTGACACAGCTCAAGACGTGATTTCGCATCCACGGTGGCCTGCACCACCGTCGGTTTGAA
>JAFDKH010000050.1 GCA_019307065.1 Deltaproteobacteria bacterium | reverse complement strand
ACGATCACATAGACTCCGAAAAGGCCGATAAATAGGGTCCGTATTTTTTTCACCAGGGTCTATTCTCCTCAGTGAAGCAAATCATAATTCGGTGGTGTAAATCGGTCAAGCAATGTAATAATTCCAATATGAAAACTCCAGACCATAGAACGATACTGGTAAGTCTTGCCGTCTTTTTTGTTTCGGCCTGCTCGGGGGGCGGCAACCAGCTGACCGACGGCGGAATCGACGGGGGACCAACCCATGACCCCTGGATGGTTGTGGCTGCGAGCGAGTTGCCATCGCCGCGCGGTTGGGTGACCGTGCGTGGTATCGTACATGCCCATTCACCTTATTCGCATGATGCTTGTGACGGCGAGCCGTTTATCGAGGGCGTTCGCAATGAGGAGTGCTTCGAGGAGTGCCGCTTCGGAATGTGTGATACCCGCCAGGATTTCGTTTTCATGACCGATCACGACGATCTTTTCGCTCAGTACGAATATCCGGAGGTGTTGCTCTACAAAGAAGGCGACACAATGATCGAGCGCGCCGGCAAACCGGTCGCCAACCGAATCAATTGTGGCGACGGCCACGAAGTTATTTTGGCGGCCGGGACCGAAACGGCCATGATGCCGATTGGCATCGAATATCACCTGGGCACCACCCTGGAAGAAAGAGAAGCGGCCTACGGTGATGATAGCGAAGCGGGTGTGCTGGCCTTGCAGGCCGCCGGGGCCCTGGTGTTTTTACAACACACCGAAGGCTGGGAAATCGAGACAATTCTCAACCTGCCGATTGACGGAATCGAATGCTACAACCTGCACTTCAATTTGCTGGATAATTGGGGAGTCGCTTTGCAGTTGATGCTGGCGATGGAAGATGATCCCGAGAGCGTGGGCGCCATCGAGATTGCCATCCTGGCCATCTTCAAAGAAAACCAGGCCGACTTGTTGCGCTGGTCGAAGGCGGTCATGCAAAAGCCAATGCCGGCTATAGTGGCCACCGATTCTCACCGCAACGTTTTCGACAATCCCAGCCCGGACGGCGAGCGCTTAGATTCGTTTCGGCGCATGATGCACTGGTTCTCAAACTACGTTTTAGTCCCGGCCGGTGCGTTGGATGACGCCGTCTTAAAGCAGGCCATCGGCAAGGGGCGTATGTACGGGGCATTTGATTACCTGGGTTATCCGGAAGGGTTCGATTTCTACGCCGTCGGCAGCCAGGATTACGAGATGGGTGACCAAATTCCCGCTGGCGAGAGCGTTACCTTGCACTTGAGCATACCCGCAGTCTTTAGGCTCGACCCAGACGGACCCGCACCGGTCGTAACCGGACGGATCCTCAAAGCCAATGACGGCGAATGGGATCTGGTGTCGAGCGGCGATGCCGATTTGGCTTATAGCGCAGGGCAAGGAGTCTACCGGGCCGAAATTCGCATGGTTCCCGAACACCTGCGCCCCTGGGTCGGAACAGTCACAGAGGAGTTCATCAAAGAAACGATCTGGATCTACTCCAATCCGATCTATGTCGGCATGCAATACTGAGCCATTGTCTTGAAATAGCGCCATTTCGCTTGGTAAGATCAGCGACCTGGCACACTAGCTGGCGAAGAAATATCATGAGACGCAGAGATTTTCTGAAATTGCCGTGTGGCCTGGGCGCATTAAGTGCGGCTTCAATGTTCTTGCCCAACCTGGCCCGGCAGGCCCGGGCCGCCACGGCCGATTCACGCTTCACCATCGAAGCTGCCTGGTATAAAAAACTAAAAGAATCCCAGGTAGAGTGTACCCTCTGCCCACGCCACTGTATCGTGGCCGACCAGGAAACCGGCTGGTGCGGAGTCAGAAACAACAACCAGGGTGTCTACCAGACCGATGTCTTTGGCCGGCCGGTGACGATTCACAACGATCCGGTCGAGAAGAAACCCTTGTTTCATTTTCGCCCTGGATCGAATGCGCTGAGTCTTTCGACCGCCGGATGCAATTTCGAGTGCCAGTTTTGCCAGAACTGGGAGTTATCCCAGTTCCGGGCCGAGCAGATTCCGGCCCGCTACGGTTTCGTCTCGCCCGATAAACTGGTAGCGATTGCCAAGCGTCATTCTTCGGGCTCGATAGCCTTTACTTACGGAGAACCGGTGGTTTTCTTCGAGTACATGCTGGCGTCGGCAAAAAAATCGAAAGCCGCCGGTATCCCGGGCATAATGATTTCAAACGGCTACATCGAGCCTGGGCCGATGGAACAGCTCTGTGAAGTCCTCGGGGCGGTCAAGGTGGATTTCAAGGCCTATTCAGAGAAGTTCTACAAGAAATGGTGTCGCGGAACGCTCGAACCGGTCCTGAAGACCATGAAGCTGATTCACAAAAAAGGTGTCTGGCTCGAGATGGTTCATCTGACAATTCCTACCCTGAACGATTCAGAAGACGAAACCAAGGCGCTTTGTGATTGGGTGCTTACAAATTTAGGGCCGGATGTGCCTTTGCATTTCACCCGCTTTCGCCCGACCTACAAACTGAAGAACCTGCCCTCGACTCCGCCGGCAACGCTAGAAAAGCAGTACAAGATCGCCAAAAAGGCCGGCATCCATTATCCTTACGTGGGCAATTTGGCCGGGCATGAGGGCGAAAACACGGTCTGTCATCACTGCGGTCAGACCGTAATCCGCCGGGTCGGGTTCTCGGTCATCGAGAACAATCTCGAAGACGGCAAGTGCACAAAGTGCAAGAAGCCGATTCCCGGAGTTTGGAAGTAGGTGAACCCTAATCTTTCATTGTTACAGTCTGTTTACCCACTAATAAGGTCAGGCACCGTACAATCTATAGTGAGGGATGCATGAGGAGGTGCCAGGTGAAAGCAGGTTACAAAAAAATACCAGTTAGCGGGCTGCTGGCAGCAGTCTTGTTTTGCTGTATTCCGGCTCGAGCTCAGCCGGTTCACCATCGCGCCTGGGCTCACAACGTAGTTGTGCCGCAGAGCCGATCGTTTATCATGGTTCACCCGCAGGCGGCTGCCTTCCGGCAACCGGTTCAGATCTCCAAGATCAAGGTCGGGGTAGTAATCCTCGAACAAGTTGCCACTACGACTATGGACATCAGCCTGCGCAATCCCAGCCATGCCCGCCAGGAGGCCGAACTTTTAGTGCCGGTGCCCGACGGGGCCATTGTACGCGGATTCGACTTTCAGGGCGCAGCCAAGGAACCGACCGCCAAACTGTTGCCCAGGGCCGAGGCTAAACGAATCTACAACTCGATTGTCGCTCAGGTCCGCGATCCGGCCCTGTTGGAGTTTGCCGGATATAATTTGATCCGCTCGAGTGTTTTTCCGGTAGCCGCCCGGGGCACCCAGAAGGTACGCTTGACCTACGAACATCTCCTGGCCGCCGACGGTGACCGGGTAGACTACGTCCTGCCGCGCAGTGAATCACTTGACTATACGATTCCCTGGAGCATCTCGGTCAAAGTCAAATCCAAGCGGAACATCTCGACCGTCTATTCGCCCAGTCACAAGATTCAGACAGTCCGCACAAGTGAGCATCAGGTCGCGGTTAGAGCCGGTACGCAAACGAGGTTAGATCCCGGACATTTTCGCTTGTCGTATCTGCTTGAACGCGGCTCGGTTACGGCTTCGGTGTTTGCCTACCCTGACCCGAAAGTGGGCGGTGGTTACTTTCTACTCCTGGCCGGTTTGCAGGCCTTAGCCGAAAATAAAACCGAGCACGGATCGAAAATCCCGCGCGAAGTGACCCTGGTGATTGATCGCTCCGGGAGTATGAACGGAGAGAAGCTAGAACAGGTAAAGGCGGCCGCCTTGCAGGTGATTGCCGGTCTTGATCAGGGCGAGGCATTCAATCTTATCGTTTACAACGAGGCAGTCGATCTGTTTTCGGAAAAACCGGTTATCAAAACAGCCGCCAGTGAAAAGCAAGCCCGCAAGTGGATGACCGGCATCCAGGCTCGCGGGGGCACTAATATTCACGATGCCCTGGTAGAAGCGCTGAGCCCCAAGCCAACCAGGGGCATGTTGCCAATTGTCTTGTTTTTGACTGATGGCCTGCCGACAATCGGCCAGACATCCGAAGTGGTTATTCGCGAAGTCGCCATCAAGGCCAACAAGGCCAAACGCAGAATCTTTACTTTCGGAGTGGGTGCCGACGTCAACACACCTTTACTCGAAAAAATCGCTGCCAAGACACGCGCCTTTGCTACTTTCGTTCTGGCCAACGAAGATGTGGAAGTCAAGCTGGCCAAGGTCTTCAGAGGTCTCAAGGGGCCGGTTTTGGCCGACACTTCTTTGAAAATTCTGGGCGGCAAAAAAGGTGGTTCCGGGTACGGGCGGGTCCGCGATGTTCTTCCCAAGACCCTGCCGGATCTGTTCGAAGGCGATCAACTGGTCTTGTTGGGACGGTATGTCGGGAAAATGCCGGTCACTTTCGAAGTCAGTGGCAATTATCTGGGAAAACATCGAGCATTTCGCTTTAAGCTCGATCCGCAACGAGCGACTACCCGGAACAATTTTGTGCCGCGCCTGTGGGCCAGTCGCAAGATTGCCATCCTGATCGATCACATTCGTTCGGCCGGAGCCGACACCGACCGGGCCGCGGTCCGGGCGGCTGTGGCTACCCACCCGCGCTTCAAAGAACTGGTTGACGAAATCATTCGGCTGTCGACCGAATTCGGCGTGTTGACCGAATACACGGCTTTCTTGGCCAGAGAAGGCACCGATCTCGGCCAAAGGCACGTCGTGATGCAAGAGGCCCAGAGAAATTTCGTGAATCGGGCGATCAAGACCCGCTCGGGTATCGGGTCGGTCAATCAAAGCATGAACATGCAGTCACAGGCCAAGCAACAAGTACTCAATCCGTCTAATGCTTACTACGATCAGAACATGAACCGGGTATCGGTCTCGAATGTGCAACAAGTTGCCGATCGGGCTTTCTACCGCAGATCAAATCGCTGGGTAGACAGCACTATCCTGGACAAGGAACGCAAAATTAAACCCAAGAAAGTCATTACTTTCGGCTCGAAAGATTTCCTGCAGCTGGTCGAGCGTTTGGCCAACGAAGGCCGCCAGGGTTCGATCGCCCTTCAGGGAGACATTTTGCTGGTTGTCGACGGGGAGGCGATTTTAGTCCGCAACCCGACTACACCTTGAGGGTTTTTGCTGCGTCAATAGAATGAGACAGTCAACTTAAAAGGGAGGTAATAAAATGAAAGCTCTTACAAAACTAGCAGTTACACTGATTCTAGGCCTCAGCTTGGTTTGTTCGCTGCCCGGCGCCAAGGCGGCCGGCAAGAAGAAAAGGCCGCAGATCCAGATGGCCATCCTGTTGGACACCTCGAGTTCGATGAACGGGCTGATCGACCAGGCCAAGACCCAGCTTTGGAAAGTCGTCAACGAGTTTATCACATCGAAAAAGAGCGGCCTGCGGCCGACAATTGAAGTTGCTTTGTATGAGTACGGAAAAAGTTCAATCCCCAAGGGTGAGAACTACTTGAGAATGATTACCCCGCTGACGACCGACTTGGACAAGGTCTCCGAGGAATTGTTCGCCTTGAGGACCAATGGCGGGCAGGAATACTGCGGGACAGTCATCCAGGCGGCTACCGGGGGGCTAAAGTGGAGCAAGTCCAATAAAGATCTCAAGGTCATTTTCATTGCCGGTAACGAGCCTTTTACCCAAGGACCGGTCGACTACCGCAAGGCGGTCAAAGAGGCGATTAGCAAAGGCATCATCGTCAACACCATCCACTGCGGTACCAACCAGGCCGGCATCAGCGGCAAGTGGAAAGACGGCGCTCTGCTGGCCGACGGCCGTTTTTTGAACATTGATCAAAATCGTAAAGTGCTCCATATCGCCGCTCCCCAGGATAAAGAGATTGCCCGACTGGGCCAGGAAATGAACAAGACCTATATCGGCTTTGGCAGCCGCGGCAAAAAGGCCAAGATGCGTCAGGCGGCTCAAGACTCGAATGCTTCCTCGGCGGCCAAGGGCAGCATGGCCCAGAGGGCTGTATACAAATCTTCGGGCAACTACTCCAACGCCGGCTGGGACTTGGTCGATGCCGAGAAAGAGGGCAAAGTCAAAGTCGAAGAAATGGCCGAAGAGGAGCTGCCGGCTGAAATGAAAAAGATCGACAAGTCAAAACGAAAAGAGTACGTGGCAGGCAAGCGCAAGGATCGCGCTAAGATTCAGGAGAAAATCAAGAAGTTGAACGCCGAGCGCAAGAAGTTCGTCGCCAAGAAACGCAAAGAGATGAGCAAAGCCGGCGGACAAGACACCTTGGATTCTGCCATGATAAAGACGGTTCGCGAGCAAGCCACCAAGAAAAACTTCAAATTCGAGTAAAACATGGGCGTTCGTCAGATACTTATAGTCGAAGACGACAAGGCCATTCGTCAGGGTATAGCCGATGCCCTCACTTTTGAGGGTTTCGCAACCCTGCAGGCTGCCAACGGCAAAGACGGAATGGATCTGGCCCTGCGGCGCGAATATGACTTGTTGTTGCTCGACCTGGTCTTGCCGGGAGTGGACGGGCTCGAAATTCTCGAGGCGGTGCGGGCCGGACGGCCGACCCAGCCGGTCATCATAATGACCGCCAAGGGCGAAGAGGACGATCGCGTCAAGGGCCTCAAGCTGGGTGCCGACGACTATGTCGTCAAGCCTTTCAGCGTCAAAGAGATGCTGGCCCGGGTCGAGGCAGTCCTGCGCCGATCTCCCGAACGGCCTTCCGATGTTGTCGAGATACGCCTGCCCGATGGAGTCGCCGACCTTTCCAAGGGCGAGATCCGTTTCGATGACGGCGTAAGCTGTGAGCTACCTGAGCGCGAAGGTGAATTGCTGAGATATCTGGCGAAAAACGCAGGCCGGGTTGTTTCGCGCGACGAGCTGATGATGCGGGTTTGGCGCTTGAATCCCAAGCGGGTCGAAACCCGGACGATCGATGTGCATATCGGCCGCCTGCGCGAGAAAATAAGAGACGATGCGGCCGATCCAAAATTGATCATCACCATTAGAGGCAAGGGTTACACCTTTAAAACTGAAGATTCACAAGAATGAAGCGCCCGCTGCACATCTATGTTGCTTTCGGTTTGTGTCTGGTCCTGGTGTTGGGAGCCATGGGTTGGGCCAGTTTGTCCGTGCTTAGGCTGGACGAGGAGAGCGCCGCGGTTCGCAAGCAGGCCATCTTAGAAGAAAACGAGAGATTGGCGCTGTGGCGGATGGATTCCAAGTTGGCTACTCTGATAGGCCGTGAAAACGCCCGGCCGCATTATACCTATGAATCTTTTTATCCGGCCGAAAAAGCCTACACGCGCATGCTGTCGCAGATCGAGACCGGTGAAGTCCTGGTGCCTTCGCCGCTATTGACCGAAGAGAACCCCCAGGTTTTGATCCACTTTCAATTCAAGCCGGGCGGGCTGATGACTTCACCCGAAGTCCCGCGCGGCAACATGCTGGATATTGCCGAGAGCGGCTATACCACTCATGAGAAAATCCAAAAAGCTGCCCGGCGGCTTGCAGAACTGAAAGAAATGCTCGATCGCGACGTTATTCTGGCGGCTTTGCCGCGTGAAGGCCAGGCCATCGAGCCGCCCGTGGAAATTGCTCAACTCTCCAACCAGGGCCTGGTCGAACAAGCCCTCCAGGCCAACCAGATGGCGCTGGCCAACGAAGATGTCCAGGGTCGCCGCAATCAAAAAGTACAAAAAAAATTGAATTCGCTGGAATGGCAGGCTCGCAGCCGGACAACCCAACAGGCCGCGACTATCGCAAATATCTACAACAACCCCAAAAAGTTGGTTGGGCGGGTGAATGTTTTCGTCATGCAGCCAATCTGGATGAATGATGTTCTGGTGCTGGCCCGCCGGGTCTCGATTGATGGGGTCGAGCACATCCAGGGCGCCTGGTTGAACTGGCCGGCCATCAAGCGAGAGCTGATTGCCGACATCCAGAATCTCCTACCCCATGCAAAACTCGAACAACTCAAAACAGATGAGCCCGAGAGCACCGACCGGCTGACTGCCTTACCGGTCAAACTGTTGCCCGGCCAGTTCGCCGCGACCACGGTTCCCGGGCTGTCACCTATGCAGATTTCGATGATCATTGCCTGGGCTTGCATGTTGCTGGCTGCCCTGGCGGTGTTCGGTTTGCTCAAAGGGGCCGTCAACCTCAGTGAACGGCGCGGGGCCTTCGTCAGCGCGGTGACTCACGAACTGCGCACGCCCTTGACGACATTCAAGATGTATACCGAAATGCTTGTTGAAGGAATGGTGCCTGACCCGGCCAAGCGCGAAAGTTATCTGAAGACTCTTCAGGCCGAAGCCGAACGCCTCGATCATCTGGTCAAAAATGTTTTGGCATACTCGCAACTGGAGCGCAACCGCGTCGGCGGCAAGATCGAAAGCAAACGACTTTCGTCTTTGATGGAGCGTCTCGAAGATTCTCTGGCCGAACGGGCCCGCCAGGCCGGCATGCACCTTACGGTCGAACTGTCAGAACAAATGCTGGCCACCCGGGTACGGGCCGATCCGGCGGCTTTCGAGCGGATTCTCTTCAATCTCGTGGACAACGCCAGTAAGTATGCCGCGACCGCCGAGAAAAACGACATTCACCTGACTGCCGAAGCGGATGGAAGATACATGCTATTAAAGGTGCGCGACCACGGCCCCGGAATTGGCGCGGACGTAGCCCGTCGACTTTTCAAGCCGTTTTCTAAATCGGTAGAGGCAGCCGCCGAGTCGGCCCCCGGAGTCGGCCTGGGTCTGGCGCTGAGTTTACGACTGGCCCGCAAGATGAACGGCGAACTAAAACTCGATCCAAGCCAGACCGAGGGAACCTGCTTCATCCTGAGCCTGCCACTAGAATCCTGATAGTTTCGAATCAAAACCGGTTGAAACCAAACATGGCTGATTTTTCAAGTTCGGTTGTGATTTAATATGGTTACATTGAATTAATACGGTTTTTAGCTCAAGGCACGCTGTGATTTTTATGATTTAACTAACTTTAGTAAAATATCCCTGCAAAATCGAAAGCAAGCAGGTCGGTCAACAGCCGGCGACTACCTGAAAATTTCGAGACCGAAGATCACGTCGTTGAACAACTTCCGGCCCTCACTTTCCCGCGTGGTGTCGATCACCTTCACCAGCACCTCATAGGGTACATCCTGTTGGGCATCGATGATAATCTTGGTTTCTTTGGGGTACTGGCGCTTGATCTTTACCATCTCGCTCGTCAAACGCGCGTAATCATAGCAACAGCTGGCTGGCGGATGTGCCGCCTTGGCCAGGGCCTCCCGGCAGGCCGGGTTAGTGGTAACCAGGGGAATGGTGGGTCCCGATTTTCCGCTCTCTTCCGATTTGGCATCCACCTGACCCAGCTCACCTCCTGCTCCTGCTATGTACAAGCCCTGGTAGGTGATGCCCACCGTGAGGTTGAGCCGCTTTTTCTCAGACTCCTCGTCCCGTTGTTCTGCCTCCATTTCCAGCGGATCCTGATATTGGGGCGCGTTTACTCTAATCACCCCTATTTCTTCAACTTCTCATACAGAGGAACGACGAATGTGGGGTTGCTTCTCACGAATCAAGTGCTGGTGACCCCTTAGACCATACATTCCTATTGCCTGATTGTCATTGGTTAGACGTGAGAGCACTTAGGGACGTTATGCGTTAATTGCATTATGCTTCATGCGCATCATCAGAGCTTCCATGGTCGAAATTCAGCAGTATACGAGAGGCTGCCATGCTCTCGACCTTGACAACGTTCTGGATTATGCGGGTAGAATGGCGGGAACCGCCGGAGTGATCGCATGCGGCTTTCCGATCTGAACGAACAGATCCGTGTTTGCGGCCGGTGCCGGCTCTCGCAGACCCGCGTGCATGCCTTGTGCGGGGAGGGAGACCGCCGGGCCCGGCTTATGCTGGTGGCTCAGGCGCCGGGGCAAAAGGAGGACCTCGAGGGGGCCATGTTCATCGGCCCCTCGGGAAGGGTATTGGATGACCTGCTCGGCCCGGCCGGGGTCCGGCGAAGCGAGATCTACATGACCAACCTGGTCAAGTGTTTCCTGCCGCGCTACCGCAAGCCCAAGGCGGACGAGATCCAGGCCTGTTGCCGGTACCTGGACGAGGAGATCGAACTGGTCGAGCCCGCGGTCATCGCCCCCCTGGGCTACTTTGCCATCAGGTACGTGCTTGAGAAGTACGAACTACCAATGCCGGATAAGAGCGGGTTTGATAATATCGTCGGCAGGCTTTTCTTGGCCGGGGGAAAGGGGATCTACCCTCTCCGACACCCCTCCGCCCTGCTGCACAATCGCTCGCTGCAGCCGCAGATGGAATCGACCTACAGGAAGCTCGGGGTTTTTCTCTCGGAGTGCAAGTGGTACCCGGTTTGCCCGATGAAGTTTTACCACCGGGCCGGCCGGCTGGATTCCGAGTGGATCGAGCGATACTGCCGCGGGGACTTCGAAAGTTGCGTCCGCTTTCATATGGAGGAAAGCGGAGTTCCGCACCCGGACTGGATGCTCCCGGACGGAAGCGAGGACGAGGGGCTACGCGACTGATTGAGTCTTGCAGGCTGCTAAAAGGCAGATTGCTACTCTTTCATCTCAAAGAGATTGCCGTCGTAATCGGAAATAAAAGTTACGACACCTGACCCCTTAGGTCCTCGAGCGGGCACAGAAACAGAAAAGTCAAAGAAAGGGGTCAGACACCAGCACTTGACACTTATCATTTGCCAGTTTACTCATTTTTTCGATGCTACGTAAAAAAGGATAGGACTACGAAGGCGCTTGGTACAATAGGGGAGCTCGCCGTAATCCAATCTTCAAACTCCCAGACGACTGCTACGGCTTTCTGGTTCTTCTCGACGAGATGGTTGAATGCTTCGGCCTAGAGATAAATGGAGCCGGTAAGAGGGTGGATTGATGAGTGGGGTAAAAAGGAAGGGGAGTATAAGTGTCAAGTGCTGGTGTCTGACCCCTTAGATTCTTAGATTCCCATTGAATTAATACGGTTTTAAGCTTAAGGCATGCTGTGATTTTTGTGATTTAAGGCTGTTTGTGGATCAGAATTTTAGATTGACCACTCGAATACCTTGAGCAAGATGCGCTCTGTCTCTCCCTGATAGAATACATAGACCTTGTCATCCAGCAGGGCAAAGCTTGAGTGGCTGTCCTGTACGCCTTGTTCCTGGAAAATAATCTCAGAGAGCAGGGAGAATTTATACGGAACGACAGTATGATCAACCTCAAACACAGCCAGATATCCCTGGTCGTTCTGAGAGTTCATGTTGGTATCTTTTACCAGATAATTGAGATAGAGCCGTCCATCCGCATAGTGAGAAGCGGTTACGCGAGTGGTGTAGCGCTCGTTTTGCACTAAAGGGATTAGCTGACCGGCTGGTGCACATAGGTCCGCAGTGAGGGCTAGAGCATAGATGTCAGAGTTGTACTCTGGTAGGGGAGGCCCGTCTTGAATGCCAGCGATCAGAAAAACTTGTTCTTCGATGCGCAGCAGGCTGTTTTGGGATAGCACAAAACGCTGCCATGCAAAGACTGAGCCCAAATCCAACAGACACTGACTGAGGAGATTAAAATCCTGATCGTAGCGTAAGACATGTTGCACGCTCGAATAGTATTGCTCATTGCTCAGAGACCAGGCTCTCAGCAGGATGTAATAATCACCGGCCAGGTAAAGGGGTGTCGGGTCATCGACCGCCTTGGGATTGGTGGGCAGCTCATTGGCTGGGGGGGGATGCTGCATGAAGTCGGGTGTGGTCGGACAGCCACTTGCTAGACCTGTTTCATATGCTGCAAGCTCTATTCCGTCGGCTGTAATCGTGTAGTCAGCTGCGTTGAGAATATGTTTACCACAGGCATCGGGTGGTGGCATGTCCAACGTTTCGAAGGCAGACCAGAAGCCGTCTTCACCTTGAGACACTCTGATATCAGTAGGCAGCCCACTTGCGGAATACAGCTCAAATGAATCACCGCTCGGATTGGCGTCGCTGTCGAGACGCAGCAGCTTGAACCCAAGGCCAGACTGGGACTCGGCGGCATAGGCCAGGTAGAGCAGATTGTCGATGGCCACTACATCAGGTCGGTGCGCCAACTCGTTGTCTGGAAGGATGTCTCTTTCCTGTACCAGCTTGAGCGAGGGATTTGGATCATCATCAGTAGAGCATGAGACTATCAGCCAAAAGCACGTGAGAACCGGAAAAATGGGTTTCCATTTTTCAAGGGAAATAGTCACTGCTTCCAACCTCTACAGATCTGACTACTTGATTCTGATGCGGCCCACCGAGAAAGTTGGTTTCTGTTTTGGATTGCATTTCGGACCGAAGCCTTCGGCATTGAACTGATGCTCGAGAGATCCGGATAATCCTTCAGATACGGCTTCCACTCTAAGTGTATGGATGCCGGCCCGGGAGGGGCTGCAGTATGACAATAAGTAGAATTTACGGCCGGCTGCTTCGATTTGAGCGGCGACCTGGTCGAAGGCCGAACCTAGGGCGGCCATCGCGGCAGCTTTCATGAAGCCGGTTCTGCCCAGGCGGGCCAGTTGGTCTACTGAAATTTCAGCCCCCAGGCCGATCACGAAAACATTCATGTCGGCCTCGTCCAGAACCTCGTGCATTTCGTCTTCGGAAACACGGTGGGCCCGATCTGTGCCGTCGGTGAACACAACCAATGTGCCGAAGCGCAGGGGCTGTGTAGATTTGGCCATACGCAGTTCGAGGACTTTGGTTGCCTCGACAACCGCGCCGTTTAAGTTGGTTGATGGGTCTTTGACTTTGCGGTGAGTCAGTCGTTTCAGACCGCTTTGTACTGTCTTGGAGTTAGTCGTAAAGTCGACAACCGGAATCAGCTTGGGGCCCCCGTCAAAGCCGTAGACTGCCACCCGGTGTTTGCGGGCAACTCGTTCGGCGAAAGAACTGGAGGCCGCAATCAAAGTCGGCAGCGAACCTGACTCGGTTATTGAACCAGATAAATCCAGCAGTAAGATGATGTAGGAAACCACGGAGATTTCGGGGTTTAGAATAGTCTGCTTGCTTTCGAAGGGCGAGATTAGCTGATCGTCTTCATAGATATAAAAAGACTCGGCCGTCAGGCCGGCTACCGGAAGGCCGTCGCCGGTCTGGACCGAATAATACAGGGCTACATTAGAGGGTTTTTGGACACTCGAGTTGTGCAAATGCAAATCAAGACCGGCACAACCGGAAGTCAGGACGAACAAGCCGGTCAGTCCGGCGGCTGCTAATAATGACACTCGATTCATTGTGATGCCTCCATGTTTTCTGCAGTGTAATTTGAGGACGTGCCCCGGTCAAGCATGCTGGGATCTATGGGTCTGATCGATACCCGTTGGTTGTGCCAATTGTGGGCCGATGTTTGGTTTTAGCGACCGCTGGGCCCGGAGGCTTGGGCCACGGTTAGGTTTCTTCCTTTTAGTTTTTCCCCTGAAGTCATTCCGGTATGTTTTAAGCCGGTACCCATACTGGAACCCGTATTTCGCAACCTGGTCATCCGCAACGATGAAGTAGCATTGCGCACCCCACCAAAAAAGGTGCCACCCAAATAGTTAAGTAAAACGGCAATGATGCACATTGCATGAAAAGACGAGCATCGGTTTTACGATTTATTTCCGCCCCAGATATGATTTGAGACGACAACAAACAGGTGCAGCAAAACAGGATAAAGTGTCAGGGCTTTTCCTAAAATGCCGAGAATGATCTTGTTTAGTTGTGCAGACGGTTTGAGAAGCAACCTGCCCTGGATTGTACGGCAGGTGATCTCGAAGGTTGTATTCTCTTCTTTCATGTAGCGCAGTTTTCTGGCCATGACCAGAATGCAGATGCAAATCCGTTGCCAAACAGGAAGAATATGGCCGGCGTTTGTGTAACTTGCGAGAATCCGAGAATCAAATAGAATGTGAATATCAATGACGAGGCTAGTGGTGGGCTTGCGATGTATGGATTCCGGACATGGTGTACGAAAACGCTACACGATTCGGGTGGCACCCTGCTAGGGGTAGCTAAAGACGACAAGATCAAGGCCGCCCAAATTGGTACACTTCCCGAGGGCTGGCTGGACATGAAAACCAAAGAAGAGCCAACTCGCTAGTTTTCGTAAGCGCTGGCTCACCAGATGCTGATTAGTAGCCCACCAGTCAGGGCAAAGTAGATGCTGTCTTCGGCTGTACCGAACATGGTTGAGATGTCAACGCTCAAGGCAACCCGGTCGGTTATGTGGACTATGGAACCCAGGCTGAAACCGCCGAAGAAGGTATCTTCTAAGTGAATATCGTCGTTATTGGGCGGGTTGTTATCCATGAAACCGCCGAAGGGATGGCTGAAGGCGATATGACCGGCCGTATAAAGCTCGGCCACTTCGGAAAATAGCGGGACTGACAAGATCAGCGACGAGTCGAGGGAAAGGTAGCCTAGATCTTTCTTGAGGCTGCCGCCGCCAACCCCGAATCCAAACGAGATGTACTCGCACAATTCGGGGTAATAACGTCCGTAGGCCCGGCCGGAAAAAATGCGATTGACTCTGTCGTCGCTTTCTACCTCGCCGCTGAAGCCGAAAGTGCCAGAAGCGCCCAGGGCCAAGTTGTCGTTCAGCTGGTATTGGTAGCGGGCGTTTCCGCCGGCCCCGTCCCCGAAGATCTTGCCAGCAACCCCGCCAATGATCTGGATGGTCGAGCTGCTGGATGGGGCGTGCAGGGCGCCCTGGTGGGGGGTGATGTTCGGGGGCGGGACGGTCAGGGAACATCCGGATGCCAGGATCATCAGTAAACCGATAATCATCGTTGCCGATAACATGCTTCGCTTTTTCATCTTCGCTTTCATTTCATTCACCTCTTTTTGTCACTCGCAGACTTTGAATAGAGCAATACTTGTGCCAGCCGGGCCTGGCGTAAGATCTTGGAATGAGGGGGGAAAAAAATGACACGGCGTGCCGTAATTTCACACTGTCGTAAGCAGGTCACATGCTTTTTAATCGAGTGACGATCGTCACATGGCTTTTGGGTTTAAAACTGTTTCCACCTTTAGGGGGACCCAAGGGCACAGTACGACAGAAACCGCATCTTTCCCCAGGAAATCTAGATTCACCCATGACCCCTCAGCGGGCACAACCCTGTGGAAGGCTCTGGAGACTGGGGCGCGGGGGCCCGGGCCTACCTTGCGTACCGGGATGTGGCTAACAGAGAACGCATGTTGTCGCCGAACAGGAGGAACACCATGATTGCCGCGAACGCGATCAGCCCGACGATGATGTTTTACTGTCTGAATTGCAGTGGAGGACCTACTAACTTTCCCTACACGATTCGGATGGCACCTTATGGCTGGGGCCGTTGACATGCCTGAACAAGCGTTGGTAACTTGAGGCACACGCGAACCCGGTAAACAACTCGAGTTACCTGGATAGGAGATTGGTGATGCTTCGTCTAGCGGTATTGGGGGTCATGGTTACAATCATTTTCCAGGTTCTGGGATGTGCCGCTTCCAGGGAGTATCAGTGTCCCGAGCCGATTGGCAAGATCATCCGTGATGATTGCGACACCTACCAGATACGCTACGACACCATGCGGGTGGACCTCGGGGCGGGTATAGGCCCGGCCAAGCTGGAAACCAGTATCCGCAAAGAAGCCATGCGGGATCCTTCCGAGTTGGTCCAGGTGATGGGCGCGCGCATGACCGCTCTGTGCCATGACTTCAATGCCTGCCGCGTAACACAGGCCGACTACCTGCGCCGCCGCAAGGAGATCGACCAGACCATGACCGCCATCATGGCTCTCGGCGAACAACTGAAACGTTCCGATCTGACCCAGCCGGAGCGCCAGCAGTTGTTAGAGAAATTGATGCGGCTGTTGGGTGAGCCGGCCCCGCGCGGCAATACCCCGGGGCCCTCATTGAAACCGGCCCAAGATCCAAAATCGCGGATCACTCAGAAACCATATTTCGGCAATGTCCCCTGGTTTGGCTCGATCCACCTGCCGCCCATTGCGCCGCCCGTCAAAGAAGGTTTCCCGCGCCTGATTCATCCCTGGGACAAGCCCCGGGTCGGGGTTGTTTGGGTCCCCAAGACGAAGGAAAAACCGAATGTCAAAAAGATTGGCGGTTGGGCACCGTCGACCGGTGCCAAGTTGTGGGGCCGTGTCGAGGCCGACGACATGATCGAGATCCGCATGCATGACGGAACCAAGCAGCGCTGTCCAGTCAAGGTAAACAAGAAAGGCGTGGTCGGAGTTCGTTGTCCGTTGCCCAAGGAGTATCACCTGACCGGGAACAGCTACGGGTATGAGATTGGCTACTACCGGGCGGCACTCGACCAGTGGGCCGCTCTCGGCTTGGTCGAGCGCCGAGTTCTTCACGGTGTCGAGAACAATTTCAACGTCGATCACGACCAAGAGTGCAGACAGGGCTGGCTCATGTTCATACCCGAGCCGCGCTTGATCCCCCCGGATTTCGAACGGCCGCAACTGCACGTCACTGTCAGCCGGCGCGAGAAGCTAAAGGCTACCGCCCGTTGCTGGGTGGGCGACCAGGCGGTTACACCGGCTCTGAGGGCCGCGCGGGATTCCGGTCAGACAGCCACTCTCCAGGATCGACCACGATATATCGGGGGTAAGTCCGTCAAGAAAGCCTTCGTAGGTTGGTGGCACTACGCCTTTCCAATGCCATTCGTGGTGTCCAGGGCCAAGGGAACCCCGCCGAAGGGTATGACGGCCTGGCCGCCCAAGACTGGTGCCTGGCGCTGCCGGGTTTCTCTGGATGGTGTGCCGGTGCGGGAACTGCGCTTCACCATCAATGATGACGGCAAGCCCGAACCGATGAAGGGACAAGAGGGAAACCCGGGAGACATAGTGCATCCCTGGTGGCGGGTAGAAACAATAATACTTCCCAACGAGATCGAAGCGGTGGTCGAGAACCAAAAGGTGGGATCATGAAGACCATTGTTTGGCTGGCCGCCGCTGCACTCATTCCCGCCTGTGCCACCTACAGTACCTACCAGTGTCCCGATCCGATCGGGGAAATTGTACGCCAGGATTGCGATGACTACCGGGTTCGTTATGAGAAGCTCTCGGCCAGTCTCAGTATTTCAATCGGCAGTTTTTCGATCGGAGGCGGGGTCGGCACGGAGAAGCTCCGCGATCCCAGCGAGTTGGTTCAGGTCATGATGCACCAGACACTTGCCCTGTGCCACGATTACAATGCTTGCCGAGTGGGAAACGTCGAGTACCGCAAACGCAGGGAAGAGGCCGATCGCAATTTCACCGCGGTTATGGCCCTGCTGGAACAGCTCAAGACTCCCGGCCTTGATCCCAAGAATCGCAAAGACCTTCTGACCGAGCTGTTCGCCATGCTCAAGGGTTCGACCCCCGCAACCGGCCGCCAGCCGGCAGTAGCTGGCAAATCCGATAAACCCAAGAAGCAGGGTTTGACGAACGGCGTTTTCCGGGATGCGCTGTTTTACTGGTACGCCAGCAAGTTTCAGCCCCCCAGACCTCCTCCCGCAGCCAAGGGTCTCCCGGACGTTTTGGAAATAAATCCGTATTACGAGCGAGGGCAACTGAAGCATTTCTTCCTGCGCGTGTGGGGCAAGCCCCAAGAGGATGATCAATTCGTCATCGAGGGCGCAGGCGGCCGGATGCGTTGCCCGTTTAGCATCCGGCGGAACAAGCCCGAGGCGACCATTAGATGCAAGCCAAAAAAACGGTCGGATCCCATGTTGCAGGCCAAGCGATTCAAGGCGACCTACACGGTCGGAGCCAGCGGAGTAGACCACGATTTCGGAATGATCGAATTGCAGCCCGACCCTGAAAAACTAATGGCCTTCCTGGCCTACCAGCCCGATCCGGTCAAAAGAAACCCGATTGTTCGCGAGCGGCCGTGGTTGATAATCCACAGCCTGCATGCCAAACCGCTCAGGGCCAGCATGACCGCCCGTTGCTGGGTGAACGGCAAACCGGTCATAGTCGATGGCTCGGGCGCACTCAAGGGCTTTACCCATATCAACGCCCGCAATCGGTACACCAAGCTGACCCGCTTCGGGATTCCCCTGCCTTACGTGATGAACTACCCCGCAACCCCGAAGGACGTCGACGATCTGCTTGGGGATCATTCAGGCAACTGGCGCTGTAAAGTGAGCCTGGACGGAGAGCAATTTCTCGAAGTGAAGTTCACTATCAAAAAGGACGGTACACCCGAAGCCCACCCCGCCCAGCAGGGGAAAGCCGGCGACCTGGCCAGTCCCTGGTGGCTGGTGGAATCCAGGAAGATCCACTAGTCTGGTACAGACATGTGGAGGTCGATGTGATCTGGAAGCTGGTATGGGCAATCGTGATAGTGTCTGTTTTTATGTCAGCCTGTGAACCCAAAGACGGGTTTGAGTTGAGTAAATCAGAAGAGGCCCTGGCCGGCGTGCCGCTTGACGGCTTCCCGAACTACCAAGAGCGCTTGATGCTGACGGCCATCAACCGGGCGCGCAGCGATCCCAACAACGTGTTGTTGTCGACCGCCGGCGAATGTTCAGATGATCGCTCGGCCCAGAAACCGATGATGCACAGTCATAAGGCCGCCCGGGCGGCCAGGTTTCACAGCGCCTGCCTGCAAAAAAACGGCGGCGGCCTCAGCCATGATGCTTATTGTACTCTCAAGCCGGACATTGCCGAGACCAACTGCGACGGTGCGCTCGAATGCGCATGCGAACCCGGCAGCCAGCATTTCAACTGTGAAGAAATGGGCGGTCAGGGCACCAGCCCCTGGCGGCGTTGTGCCTACTTCGGCTTTGGCGCCACCGGCGAGGTCGGTGCGGCCGGCTATGCCGATGGCTGGCAAACTGTAATCGGCTGGATGACCGAGTGTGCCCCGCATGACGGGCACCGCAAAATGCTGAGCAGTAAAAATATGGGCCGGATCGGTCTGGGCTACCATGGCGGCAGCGGGGGTTGTTTCGACACGTTTTATTTCGGAGAGTTGACCAGCGGCGGGGCGATCTATTGCCTGCCTGCCGGCGTTCACTATCCCGAAACCGGGACCGAAATCGATTTCTACTTGAACTACTATCACCTGGAGGGTGCGCCCCAATCGGTTGAACTGGTCTTAGACGGTGATTGTCACTCGATGCAAAGAGAAATCGGCACGCCCGGGAATGCGATTTATAAGCTCAGCTTGACGATTGAGCCCGGCTGCCACGAATACTGGTTTCTGGTTTTCGATGCGGCCGGTTTACGCTACGTTTACCCCGAAACTGGTTCCTGGGGAGTCGGCGACTGTAGCGGCTATAACCTTAGTCTGACGAGTGCCAGCTGCGAAACATGTCAGGCGGACCAGCAAAGGCCCTGCGGTCCCGATCGGGGAGCCTGCCAAGCCGGCACTCAGGATTGCGTCGACGGCTTGTGGGCGGCCTGCCAGGGTGGAATCGGCCCGGCCCAAGAGATTTGTGAAGACAGTATCGACAACAATTGTGACGGCAACACCGATGAAGATTGCCCCGGGCAGTATTCTGATTTTGGGTGTTTGTGCGGCCCAGAACACGGCGCGCGGCCGCTGAATGTAGCCTTTGTGGTTGGTTTGCTGTTAATCGCGATTAGAAAAGGGCGGCGATCGAAGCCCGGGCGGCATTGAGATACGGCGAAGGATACAGGCCGATTGCCAGGACGAACAGCAGACAAATACCGACGGCGATGGCGATCGATACCGAAGGTGTGACTTTGGGTTTGCTTGACCCGGTTTCGTCCTGCATGAACATGGCCACCATGATTCTCAGATAATAATAGGCCGAGACCAGGCTGTTGAGCACCGCAATTACGGTTAAGGCAATCAGGCCCTGATCGATGGCCGCCTTGAATAAATAGAATTTACCGAAGAAACCGGCGGTCGGTGGAATGCCGGCCAGTGAGAACAAGAAGATCGACAGGGCCACAGCTGCGACAGCATGCCGCCGGCCGACGCCCACGTAATCGTCAAGAGACGTACCGCCGTCTTTGTTCTCGAAGTAAGCTATCAGGGCGAAGGCCCCGGCGGTCATGAAAGTATAGGCCAGCAGATAAAATAAAATTGCCGTAGCGCCTTCTTGAGTGCACAGCAAACCGATTATCAGGTAACCGGCATGAGCGATCGAAGAATAGGCCAGGATTCGCTTAACGTCTTTTTGTACCAGGGCTACCAGGTTGGCGACCGTCATAGTTGCAATCGCCAAGCCCTGTAACAAGGTAAACCAGCCGGCGGCTTCTAACCCGGCCGTGCCGATTCGCAACTCGGGCAGTACCATAAATAGAAACCGTAAAAGGGCGGCGAAAGCCGCCGCTTTGACACCGGTTGCAAAAAACGCGGTCGCCGGAGTGGGCGAGCCTTGATAGACGTCTGGGGCCCACATGTGAAACGGGACGGCGGCTATCTTGAAGGCCAAGCCTACTACGACAAGCACCGAACCAATTATCAAAAGCGGGTTTTGGGTCCAGGGGGTTGCCAGGGTAGCCTGGGCGATAGCCGAAAACTGAGTGCTGCCGGCCGCGCCGTAGAGCAAGGCGATACCGTAAACTAAAAAGCCGGTTGCGAAGGCGCCCAGGATGAAGTACTTCAGGCCGGCTTCGGCCGAACGCGGATCGCGGCGCAAGCTGGCCGCCATAATATAGGCCGGGATCGATAGAGTTTCTAAGCCGATGAACAAGGCGACTAGATCGGCTGCTTGAACCAAGAGGGTTGCTCCACCTGTTGAAAACAGCAACAAGGCGTAGAACTCGCCGCGGGCGGCCGAACCATCGGCCTGGTCGGGCAGGCGCCCCATGGCAATCAGGGTGGCCAGGCCGGCTGCAATGCCGAACAAGACCGTCAAGAAGCGTGAGAAGTCATCGGCGACGACCAGGTTGTAAAATGCCGGATAGGGGCTGCGGCCGACGCCCAGCAGGCTGACCAGAATCATGGCACCCAAGAACACCAGGGTGAAAGACCCCAAAAAACGCCGCGATGACTCCGGCTTGGAAAGGGCATCCAAAAGGATAATCACCAGGCCGCCACAGGCCGTAACCAGAAACGGCATGATTGCCGAGAGGTCGTTAGCGGTCACCATTTCTGACCTCCTCCGGTTTGACTCTTGCCATAAGCTGCGGCAGCTCATGCTTGGCGGTTGAGTCATCGATGACTTGCGCTATTCTTGACCTTTCACGTACATCTTTTATGAAAGAGTTGATCGATTTTTCCATGCGGCCCAGGAGTAAGTTGGGGAACAGGCCGATCAGGAAAATCAGCAGAATCAAGGGCAGCATAACGATGGCTTCGCGCAGCGACAGATCTTTTAGTTTTTGGTTCTTGGGGTTCTTAAGCGGACCAAAGAAGACCCGCTGAACCATCCAGAGCATATAGACAGCGCCCAGGATTACACCCAGGCCGGCCACGGTCGCCAGAATATAACCGGCCGAAGAGGACCCGAAGATGAACGGCAGGGCATCGGAATTGAAAGTACCGATCAGGACCAGGAATTCACCTATAAAACCGTTGGTGCCCGGCAGACCGATCGATGCCAGGGTGGCAATCATGAAGCAGGTTGCGTACCAGGGCATCTGTTTGGCCAGGCCGCCGAACTCAGAGATCTCGCGGGTATGCCGGCGCTCGTAAATAATTCCGACCAACAAGAAGAGTAAGCCGGTCGAAATACCATGGTTGATCATTTGCAGAAGCCCGCCGCTGACAGCCGCGGGAGTCAGGGCCACGATGCCCAACATTACGAAGCCCAGGTGCGAGACCGAGGAATAGGCAATCAGTTTCTTGACGTCTTTCTGGACCATGGCCACCAGAGCGCCGTAGATGATACCGACGACCGCCAGGATGGCAATGATCGGTACGAACTCGATCGCTGCTCTGGGGAACAAGGGAAAAGCGAAACGGATGAATCCGTAGGTTCCCATTTTCAACAAAACGGCGGCCAGGATAACGCTGCCGGCCGTGGGTGCCTCGACGTGGGCGTCGGGCAGCCAGGTGTGGAACGGGAACATGGGCACCTTGATCGCAAAAGCCACGGCAAAGGCGGCAAACAACCACAATTGAGTAGTAGAGCTCAAGCCGGTGTTGTAAAGCTGGAGTAAGTCGGCGGTGTATATACCGGTTTGAGCATGATGAGTGAAGAAGACCACCAGGATAGCCACCAGCATTAACAACGAACCGAACAAGGTGAACAGGAAGAACTTGATCGCAGCATAAATACGGCGGGCGCCGCCCCAAATGCCGATAATGAAATACATCGGAATCAGCATCAGTTCCCAGAAGATGTAAAAGAAAAATACATCCAGGGCCAAGAAAGCGCCCAGCATGCCGACCTGAAGCAGCAGGATCGAGAACATGAAACCCTTGACTCGATCGTCGACGGCTTTGTAGGTGGATAGAATGGCGATTGGCGCCAAGAAAGCGGTCAGCATAACCAGCAGCAGGCTGATGCCGTCGATGCCCAGATAATAGGACACGCCCAGACTGCTAATCCAGCTCCACTTCTCGACGAATTGCGGGCCGGCCAGGTTGGAGTCGAAGCGGAAAAAGATAACCAGGGCAATCAGCAGATCAGCCAGCGAGATTATCAATGCCAGGTTGCGAATAACCTTGGGATTGTCACGCGGTACCAGAAGCATCAACAGCGCGCCAATCAAAGGCAACCATAAGAGCAGGGACAAAAGCGGGAATGATGTTTGCATTTCTTTTCCTCCCGCCTAGAGCACGCCGGTTACGAGGGCTAAGTAAATCAAGGCAGCCGCCAAGCCCGCAAAGAGCCAAAAAGCATATGCCTGAACGTTGCCGCTCTGGAGCCGGCGGCCGATGCCGCCGATACCACGCAACAGCCGGGCCGGGCCGTGCACTCCAATGCCGTCGATGATGACTACATCGACGATGCGCCACAGAAATACTGAAAAATGGTAAATCGGTTTGATAACGACAAAATCATAGATCTCGTCGACCCAGTATTTATTGAAGATCAGGCTGTAGACACCCTTGGCTTTTTGGGCCAGTTGGGCAGGTATGCTCGGGTTCTTCAGGTAGAAATAGTAAGCCAGCCCGATGCCGATCAGGCCGGCCACTACGCTGAGACCGGCGGCCCCCCATTCGATTGCGAAGTCATGCGCAAAACTTGCCTCGACTACGTTGGCCGGGGCCAGGATCGGATCGAGGAAATGACCGAACAAGTGCACGCCGAATAGCGAGGCGCCTACGTAACCGCCGATGATCGCAAAAAATGCCAGGAACGCCAGCGGCCAGTTCATCGATTTCATTTCGTGATGAACATGCACCTCGGGATCCAGACGTGATTCGCCGTGGAAAGTTAAAAACACCAGCCGGAACATATAAAAGGCGGTAATCAGGGCCCCCATCAGGCCCATGATATAGGCCGCCAGATGCACCCAGGCGGCTGCGTGCGAGGTTGTTGAAAGCGCTTTCCAGAGTATTTCGTCTTTGGAGAAGAAGCCTGAAAACCCCGGAATTCCCGCGATGGCCAGGGTGGATATCAAGAAAGTCCAGTACGTCCAGGGCAACTTCTTGCGCAGGCCGCCCATTTTGAATATGTTTTGTTCGCCGGACAAGGCGTGAATCACGGCTCCCGAGCCCAAGAACAAACAAGCCTTGAAAAATGCATGGGTCATCAGGTGAAAGATGCCTGCAAAATAAGCGCCGACTCCGACGGCTACGAACATGTAGCCCAACTGGCTGATTGTCGAATAGGCCAGGACTTTTTTGATATCCTTCTGCATTATGCCGATCGTGGCGGCAAACAGGGCCGTCAGACCGCCCACCAGGGTAACGATTGCCGAGGCGGTCGGCGAGAGGGCGAAAAGAAAAGACAGTCGGGCAATCATGTAGACGCCGGCCGTAACCATCGTGGCGGCATGGATCAGGGCCGAGACCGGAGTAGGGCCGGCCATGGCATCCGGCAGCCAGACATACAGTGGAATCTGGGCGCTTTTGCCACAAGCACCGAAAAATAATAAAATGCAGGCGATGGTGGCGATGGCCGGGGTAATGAACCCCTGGGCGGCGCTGTCTTTCAGGCCGTCGACTGAAAGTGTTCCGGCCACGCTGAACAAGATGAACATGCCGATCAAAAAGCCGAGATCGCCGATGCGGTTGACGATGAAAGCCTTCTTACCGGCCGAAGCCTTGGCCGGGTCTTCGAACCAGAAGCCAATCAGCAAATACGAGCAGAGCCCGACGCCTTCCCAGCCGACGAAGAGAACCGGCAGGCTCTCTCCCAAAACCAGAATCAGCATACTGAAGACGAAGAGGTTCATGTAGGCAAAATAGCGCGCGTTACTGGGATCGTCGTGCATGTAGCCGGTCGAGTAGATATGAATCAGGAAGCTGACCCCGGCTACCACCAGGACCATGACTACCGATAGGGCATCCAGCACGAAAGTAACCGAGATGTTCAGACCTTCGACGGCAATCCAGCTATAGACTTCCTGGATCAGGCGCTCTTGACCGGCCGAAGCGAATACCCGGTAGCTGGCCCATAAGCCCAGGACAAAGGCAACCCCGACCGTCGAGCAGCCGATAAAGGATACCAGTCGGCGCGGGAAATGGCGCCCGAACAGTCCGTTGACGATGGCCCCCAAGAGCGGCAGTAACGGAATCCAAATCAGCATGGATGTTTCGTAATCCATATCCCGTTATCCCCTCAGTGCGCGGATTTCGTCCACGTTGACGGTTTTATGGTGGCGGAAAATCGCCAGTACCAAAGCCAGCCCTACGCCGGCCTCGGCCGCTGCGACTGTCATGACAAAGATTGCCAGCCCGTGCCCGGCGTTGTCTCCCATCTGACGGGCGAAGCCGAGCAGAGCCAGGTTAGAGGCATTCAGCATCAGTTCGATCGACATCAGGATCACCAACGCATTGCGCCGGACCAGAACGCCGGCTACGCCGATAGTGAACAGGACGGCCGAGAGAATCAGATAATGTGTGAGTGTAATCGTAAACATTGGCGCGTCCTCACCAAAGTTTCTTCTTGGCAATTGCTACCGCCCCGATGATCGACGACAGCAGTAAGATAGAAGCGACTTCGAAGGGCAGCAGGTACTTGCCAAAAAGCAAACGACCGATTGATTCTATTGTGCCGTAGTTTTCCGTAACGGCTATGAACCCATCTCCGGCGCGAACATCCAGGAAATGAACAACCAGCTTGAAGCCGACCCAGCATAATAAAATCGAGCCGGCAATCTTGGTAGCTGTTTGCTTGGGACTACCCAGTTCGTCGGGTTTTAGGTTAAGCAGCATAATTACAAACAAGAACAAGACCATAATCGCGCCGGCGTAAACCAGGACCTGGATGGCGGCCAGGAAATGGGCGTCCAGCAGAACGAACAAGGCTGCCACGCAGAATATGTTGCCGATCAGAGCTAAAGCGCAATGGATCGGGTTGGGCATGACGATAACCAACATCGCCAGACCGGCCGCCAGACCGCCGAACCCCCAGAAGAGCAAGGCCTCAGCCATTGTTACTGCTCTCCTTTCTCGGGATCGAGCAAGTCTTTGAGGTCGAACTGCAGTTGTTCCCGCGTCTGGTTGGCGAATTCGAAAACTTTGGTCATGTAAATGGCGTCTTTGGGGCAGGCTTCGACGCACATGCCGCAATAAATACAGCGCAGCATGTTTATTTTGAAACTTTCCGGGCGTTTTTCGATATCGGGATTTTCGGATTCTTCGGCTACAATCTCGATCGCGTTCGGCGGACAAGCCGTTTGGCAGCAGAAGCAGGCCACGCAAACAGGCGAGCCATCGTCCCGACGGCGCAGCCGGTGCCGGCCGCGGAAACGTTCGGCCATCGGGCGCTTTTCTTCGGGATACTGGTAAGTCAGTAGATGTCCCGGTTTGAACCAGGTTTTGAGTGCGTGTTTCATGGTGATGCCCAGACCGCGGGCGATCTCGAAAACATACAGGCGTTCCCACCAGTTCTGAGGCGGACGGTTGATCTTTTTGACTGCCATCACAACCACCCCACTAACACCAGCACGCTGGTGACAGCGATGTTGAACAGAGCCAGCGGCAAGAGTACTTTCCAGCCCAGCTTCATCAGCTGGTCATATCTGAAGCGGGGAACCGTCCAGCGCACCCAGATGAACAGCCAGAAAAAGAACAAGAATTTGACGACCAGAACGATAACCTGGGTAACGACTCCGGCCAGGGCTGCCAGCCAGGCCACCTGGCCGACTACGTCAAAGGCCAGATACAATGCCCCGGCTGCCAGGGTTCCGAAGGCTACACAAATCAAAATAGCCGCAAATAAGAGATTACCCTTGGTGAACAAGCGGCGTTTGGGTCGGCTGACATCCCAGGCCAGCACCAGGCAGACCAGCCCGGCCCCGAACATGAACCAGGGGAACAAAGTCGCGTAGGCTGTCTGGCCGAACAGTTCGTAGGCCCAGGGGATTTGCCAGCCGCCGAAAAACAGGACCACGATCAGGACGGCCGCCACGGCCATGTGAACATACTCGCCCATGTAAAACAGGCCGAATCGCAGCGAGGAATACTCGGTATGGAAACCGGCCACAATCTCGGAATCAGCTTCGACCAGATCGAAGGGCACCCGGTTGGTCTCGGCGTATATTGCCGTAATGAAAATGATGAATGCCAGCGGGGCTTGAAAGATTCCCCAGTGCCAGACGGCACCCGATTGGGCCAGGATCATCTCGTCGAGTTTGACCGTGTTGTAGATCAGTATTAATCCGACAACGGCCAGGCCCATGGATATCTCATAAGAGATCATCTGCGCCCCGGCCCGCAAGCCGCCCAGCAATGAATACTTGCTGTTCGAAGCCCAGCCGGCCAGGGCCACGCCGTAGACTGCCAGTGAAGAGATGGCCAGAATGAAAATTATTCCGAAATTGAGATCGGCAATCTGCAACCGGAAAGTCTCGCCGAACAGCACAAAATCGCCCGACCAGGGAATCACGGCGAATATCGTCAAGGCCACGGTCATGATGATCATCGGCGCCAGAGCATGCAGCCACTTGTTGGCTCCGGCCGGGACGACATCTTCTTTGACCGCCAGCTTGACCGCATCGGCCACGGCCTGGACCAGCCCGTAGGGCCCGCGCCGATTGGGGCCCGAACGTCTTTGAATAAAGGCCGCCCCGCGGCGTTCCCACCAGGTGTAGATGATCAGGCCGACCAGGGTCAGCAGGTAGGCAACGACCACGGCCATGATTGCCCAAGTGATCTTACTGGTCAGAACTGACTGGATCCACTCAGGCATCTGGATCCTTTCCGTCTACAGCCTCTATGTCTGTGGCTTCGGATTCTTTTGCAGCTTCGGGCTCGGCTTGCTGTAGCTGTATGCCCTCGGCCGGAATATTGTCAAAATTCAGTTCCTGGTAGCCTGGTATTTTGGCCGCTATTTCATCACTGATGTCGGCTGCGGTTTTGTATTTCCAGGCGGCGCCTAGAAACCCAGCCAGTTGCTGTGCGGTTTGCCAGGCCGACTGACTATCGCCCCGGGGCTCAATGACCGCCTGCAATTTCTGAATGCGGCCCTGTTCGTTTGTGAAGGTGCCGTCTTTTTCGGCAAATGAGGCTTCCGGGACCAGCAGGGTCGCCAGTTCAGCCGTCTTGCTGCGTTTCTGGTCGACTACCAGCAAGAAATCCAGGTTCTCTAAAGTTTCGATCAGGCCGGCATAATCACTAAAAGCGGTCTCTGGGTTTTCAGAGAAGATCAAGTGGGAGTTGGGGTTTTTGTCGGCCCGGATGAACCACTCGGGCAGCGGTTGCTCGGTAGAATCGAAAGGACGTGGGTCTTGGGGGCCCAGGACAACTGCCAGCGATTCGGTTCCGATGACTTCGCGGGCCAGCTTGGCAATCGCAAAATTGTCTTCATTAGTCAAACGCGGCGATGCCAGTACGGCCACCTGGGCTGCCTGGCCGTTGTCGATAAAAGCTTTGATCTTGGCGGCTGCTTCTTCGACTGCCGTACTTCGGGTCGGCTTGAGGATCCGGTCGCTGCTCTGCATGTCGGTGATGCTCAAATAACCCGGATTGCACAACCAGGACTTGTTGACCAAATCGTTTTCGGCCGGGGTCAGGCGTAGAATTTTTCCTTCGCAGGCCCAGGCAAAAACGTTGCAGCCGCGTGCACAGCCGGCACATAAAGTACGGGTTTTTTTCATAAGCCAGGCACGGCCTTTGAACCTGAAGTGCCTGGAGGTCAATGCCCCGACCGGGCATATATTCGCCAGGTTCAATGAGAACTCGCTGGGGATGTCTTTTTCGAGATAAGGCCCCACGGTGGTATGATGGCCGCGCTCGGAAAGGGCCAAAACTTCATCGCCGACAATATCGCGCATGTAGCGGATACAGCGGGTACAGTGGATACAGCGGTTCATGTCGCGCGAAATATCAGGCCCGATGTCCAGC
>JAFDKH010000049.1 GCA_019307065.1 Deltaproteobacteria bacterium | reverse complement strand
TCGGGCTGGTACTCCTCGCTGAGCGGGGGACGTGGCAACACCGCCTCGGGCCAGTACTCCTCGGTGAGCGGGGGGAGCGGCAGGGCAGCCGGCGGCCAGAATAACTGGAGGGCAGGTTCTCTCTTTGAGAGCTTTTAGTCAGAAAGTAAGTCAGGAGAATTTGGAATCAAGTGCAGGGGTCAGACCCCTGCACTTGACTGCACTTCAGACCCCTGCACTTGATTCCTGAGAAGAAAGTCATCATTTACAAAAACCACTCTGAATAGAAACGTCATCACCGAATGGTTCTGTCGGTGATCCAAAGGGTTACGCAGTATGGATTCCCGGCAGAATCATCCGGGAACGACGAATTTTGAGTTACTTCTCAGGAATCGCACTTGACACTTACGCTTGTAGTCTATTGTGCCACAAAATCAAAACACTTATATATTCATAGGTTACAATTTGTGGCACGCTGTGCCACTTGTGCCACAAACTTGGAATCACCTATCTGAGTTCCGGGAATTTTCGATGAGGGGGTAGATAGGGGATGTATTTGCCTAGACTGTCTTGTTTGAATCATATCTTGACAGTGCGGGGAGATTGGGTTAAATTGGACTTAATTCTGGTCGACTAGAATAGAGGTCTATTTATGAAGACGTTGTCGCTGTCTGAGGTGAAGATGAAATTGAGCGCACTGGTAGATGCCGTCAAGTCGACGGATGAGGAGATCGTGATTACCAAAAACGGTCGCCCGGCCGCTGTTCTGGTGAGCCCGGACGAGTTCGATAGCTGGACAGAAACATCCCGCATTCGCTCGGATTCCGACCTGATGAGCGAAATAAGAAAAGGCCTGGCCGCTCTCAAGAAAAAGAAGGCGAGATTGTATAACCTCGAAGATCTGTTCAAGTGAACGGCCCAACCTGGTGAAATCGGGCAAGTACAGAATCCGGGTTCCCGATCACATTGCAGCACTGATCCGGGATATGCATCCCCACCTGAAGCGGAAAGTGAAAAGTGCACTCCAATTGATCCTGACGGAACCCTTTTCGGGCAAAGCGCTGAAAGATGAACTTGAAGGACTAATGAGTTTCCGCGTCAGCAAGTTCAGGATAGTTTACAGAATACTGAAGAAAGCGGAAATTGATATCGTCACCGTGGGACCGCGCCAGAGAATATATGAAGAAACCCTGCGATTGCTCAAGAAAGAAGATTGAAAGTCTCAAGTGCAGGGGTCAGACCCCTGCACTTGAGACACATCTGAGTTACGGGAATTTTCGATGAAGTCGGCGATGTTTCGAGTAGCTGCAGCGGCTCTGGAGGCGGCTTTTTCGATCTCTAAGATTTTCGAGTGAACCGGGTGTTGCCCTCCGATGGTTTGCTTGACGATCTGAGTGTAGCCCTCGATGGCCGAGAGCTGGTATCTAAGCTCGTTCAATATCTGGTCGAGTTGTTTTTCGGGCTCTTTTCTCTCTTGCTCTTGAAGTTGCTGCATTAACATATTTATTCCTCCTCTGATCGTCGGGTTTAACCGATCGAAGGAGTCTGCAAGAAGAGTGCCCCGTCTAACAGGCACGATCCAATAGGGTTACGGCGGATCGGCAGGTGTAAAACCGTCCAATGGACAGTCCAGTGTACAGTCCAATGACGGTCCGACTCGACTCGGGCACTGCGTAACCTACTGAAACCACGTTAGCTCTCCTTGGCACGTGATTTGCGAGTAGCGGGCCGACATGATAGTAAAACAAATCCACATAACCACTTTACTTGGAGGGTCGAAATGCGATTGCTAAAAATGCTGCAAACTATCACTACTCTGATGCTGGTGTTATTGCTGGCCGCTTGCGGCTCAAGCACCTCAGAGCCCGAAGACACTACTGCCCCGGTTACCGGTGCCGATCCGGCCGGGGGCAATTTCGCTACGGCCGTCTCGGTCAGCCTGAACTGCTCGGACGGCAATGGCTCGGGTTGTCTGGCTACCTTCTACACCACCGACGGCAGTACGCCTGACCAGAGTTCGAGCGTCTATTCGTCGGCGATTTCCATCTCGGCCGACACCGTTCTCAAGTTCTTGTCGGTAGACAACGCTGGTAACGAAGAGTCGGTTCGTACCGAGAGCTACACTATCGGTGGTACGGTCGACACAACCGCGCCGGTTACCACGGCCGCGCCGGTCGGCGGCAGCTACACCGCTGCCCAGAACGTGAGCCTGACCTGCAACGACGGGGCCGGCTCGGGTTGCGCGGCTACCTACTACACCACCGACGGTTCAGACCCGACCAGTGCCTCGACGGCCCGTGGCCGACGAGGATCCGCCGGTAACCAGCGCTTCACCCGTAGGCGGTAACTACAACTTCGCCCAGAGCGTAACCCTGACCTGTGACGATGGGGCCGGCTCGGGTTGTGCGGCTACCTATTATACAGTCGACGGTACTGATCCTGATACCGGTTCGACGGCCTATTCGGCAGCGATTGCCATCGCCGCCGACACCACTCTGAAATTCTTTTCGGTCGACAACCAAGCCAACGCTGAAGCGATTAAAACTGAAACTTACGTGATCACGCTCATCGTTGACGAAGATGCCCCGCAGACCACCGCTTCTCCCTTAGGTGGCTCGTATTTCGATGCCCAGAACGTGACTCTGACCTGCGACGACGGAGCCGGCTCAGGCTGCGCGGCTACCTATTACACTATCGACGGGTCTGACCCGACCAGCGCCTCGACGGCCTACATTGCTGCGATCGACATTGCCGCCGACACCACCCTGAAGTTCTTCTCAGTCGACAACTACGACAACGAAGAGGCGATTAAGACCGAGGTCTACGTGATTATTGGTCAGTGCCAGCCCGGCGTGGATACCGACCAGGATGGAATAGAAGACTGCGACGAACTCGACGGCTGGCTGATCGACATCGAGCTGAACGGCGACGGCGTAATCTCGGGCGTCAACGAAGTCGATATCCTTGTCACCAGCGATCCGACCCAGGCCGACGCCGACCAGGATGGCCTGGAGGACCTGGAGGAACGCACCCGGCGCACCAATCCCAACCGGGCCGATACCGACCTGGACGGGCTGGACGACGGCGATGAGGTCTACGTGTATTTTTCAGATCCGAAAGATGTCGACAGTGATGACGATGCCACCGGTCCGGATCACGATCTGCAGCCTAATTCAGGATTGTTCGATGGGGCCGAAGTCAAGACCCATCACACCTCGCCAATGATGGACGATACCGACGGGGACGACTATACCGACTATCAGGAGATTGCCGTAGCCGGCAGGCCGTTGGTAGCCGATTTACCCTTGATCAAAGTGGATATCATCTCTAACCTGGGTGTTAGCTTAGACGCCCAGGTGCAGTCGGGTTGCGAGATTTCCAACTCGACCATGGAGGCGGATTTCACCAGGAGCGTATCGCGCTCCGCGAACAAGAGCGAAGTTTCTTCCGCGTATTCGATAGGTTACAGCGCAAGCATACATGCCGAAGTGGGTGGCGGGTGGGTTGGCCCTGTTCCCCATGTCTCCGGCAAGGTCGAAGTCAGCGCGAGCGTGAGCCAGAGCACATCCTTTGAGTCAGCCGCCAGTTTTGAAAGCTCGTCAGTAAATGAAAACACCAGTGACTTCCGGCGCTACGAGGGCGAAAACTGTTTCGACGATACATCGGTAGACTCGGGTAGCCTGACCGCGACCATTAGAATCACTAACGCCAGTAACCGGTCCGTTTATCTGCAGAACCTGGAGATCGGTGCCCGTCGGAGAGATCCAGTCAATCCCGGCGAATTCTACTCGCTGGCCAGCACCACGCTGTACCCCACAGAGAATGACATCGGAGGCGGAGCGAGCGAAGATCACGAGGTTGCGATTACTATAGATGCACTCACGGCGATGGATCTGCTCGGTGATCCGACCGGGCTGTTCTTCTCGGTCAACGACTTCGAGATACGTGACGAAGACGGGCGCAACTTTGCTTTTATCCAGCAAACTACTCTCAACCAGACCGGCATGCTCGAAATCGACTACGGCGACGGAACGGTCGAGCGCTATTTGATAGCCACCAATGTCGAACGCGACTCCGGCAACAATCCAATAGGTGTGAACCTGGACTGGGCCATGCGGGATGTACTCGGCCTCGATTTCGACACCGAGGTCAACGACCAGGGGATCAGCGTGCTGGCCTGGATCGACAATGATACCGACTACAAATATAATACCGACTTGTTGAAGTTCTGGATCATTTTGGGATCGAGCGACAGTCTGGACGTGGCCGATTTCGATTTCGAAGACATCGTGCTCAAGCAGGGCGACTTTATCAGCCTGACCTTGATGCAGGATAGTGACAAAGACGGCCTGTTCGACCGCGAAGAAGACTATTACGGCACCGACCCGCTCTTAGCCGATTCCGACCGGGACCTGTTCAGCGATCGCGAAGAGGCCGATTCTGATCGGCGTCATCCGGTTGTGCCCGAGTTCCCGGCCGGAAAAACCACCAAACAAGTGGCTACCGTTGTTCCGACCAATAACTTCCTTGATGTCAGGACCCTGGTGCTGCTCGAAAACGGTACGATCTGGGATCTGGACGGGGTGCCGCTGATGAAGGAGACCGATCTGGAGTTCGAGTCAATCGCCGGCGGTGGTAGCAGCGCTTGGGGTTTCACCTGGTTCGGCATCACCACCGACGGCGACCTGTATGCTTGGGGGTCGAATAAGTACGGCAAACTCGGCATCCAGGAGTCTCAGCCGATCGAGCAAGTCGAGCCCGTGCTGGTTGGGACCGCTTGTAACTGCTGGAAGGAAGTTGTCGCCTGAGAGCTGCATGTTCTGGCCCTCAAGGATGACGGTTCTTTATGGGCCTGGGGCTATGACGGGCAAGGTCAGCTCGGTCGCAATGAGGTTGATAATGAATACTGCCCGAGTAGTTCAAGTGACAATAATTGCAGCCGCGAGCCCGTCCTGGTTGACTCGGGGCCCTGGATCGACATCGCTGTAGGCAGCAATCACTCGCTGGGTATCAAAGACGACCTGACTCTATGGGGCTGGGGATATAACGGTTATGGACAACTTGGAGTGGGCGACACAACCAACCGGTCGGTCCCTACCCGTGTGTACGACGCCTCCTACGATGACTGGGGCGATGATACCTGGAGGCAAGTGGCTGCCTGGGGCAGCATGTCGTTGGCGGTGTTGGACATCGGCGCCAACGAATGGCCGGTTAGTCGCACTGATTCCCTTCGTTCATGGGGTCAGCAAAACAACACCCGGTACGGCTTCTGCAGTGGCAGCGGGATGCAATGCAATGACGGCCCGGACTTCGTTTACTACCAAACTTTGGGTGATATGGGCATATTTTGCGCCAACGACGACGCTTGCGGAGACGGTGCGGGTTGCTTCTATACGGGCCAATGGAGGTGTTTTAGCGTCAATGCCTATGTGACGCAGCCTCGCCGGTTGCTCGGTCCGGTCGAACCCGACGATCCCATCATCAGCATTTCGGCCGGGCCTTTCATTTCAGCCACCTGGGGCCATGTCGAGTCCACCGGCGGGCCTTTCCAGTGGTACCGCAACTGGGTGCCAACCTACAGCGTGAGCGGTGGCTACAATCAGCACGGGGAAACCGGGCGCGGGCCGGGAGGCGACAGCATTTGCTATAATATAGGAGATATGCTACCTCGACCCTGCTATCGTTACCTGGGTACGGTTGTGGACGATAATACCGAACCCTTCCTGAACATCGAAAAGGGCCGCGGGATCGGCGCTCCGCCCCAGGCCGGTGTATTAGACAATCCGCCGCCGATATTGGGCGAGTTGAACGTGTGGGGCGCCAACGACGCGGGACAACTCGGCCTGGGGGCCGGTTCGCCGGACCCGGTCAGCGAACCCGAGCTGATGCCCGAGCACCCGCTGCCCTAATTTGTTGACTGCTTGACGACGGCAGACCGCTGACGTAGGCTTTCGAAAACGCGGCGGTCTGCCATTACATGAATGTAAACAAAGAGAAACCATCTAATGAAGTGGAAACCGTCGACCCGGTAGACGAGAGTTCAGTCCGCTTAATAAGCAAGCGGCCCTGCCTGACGATTCTATATCATCCGGATCTCGAGCGCATCGGTGAGCGTTTGCCGCTTTTTGGCGACCGCCAGACAGGACCAACGGCCTTGTCGCGTCTCGAACCGGTCTTCGAAAAACCTGACGGGACTGCGAGCGGAGCGCTTGATTCGGTTTTCGTCAGCCGCAAACCGGTCTGGCTGGCGAAGGCGGCGGCCGGGGGAGTTCGCCTGTCGCCGGGTTCGGACGGGACCGAAGTCGTGGCCGACAACGAGCCGATTTTTACCTCGCGTAAATTCGCAGCCCTTGAGCTCGAACGCGGGGTTGTGCTCGAACTGGCCCGGCGGGTGGTGCTGTTGCTGCACGCGGCCGAGCCGGTTGCACGTAGCGAGCAGCGCTTGGGTTTCGTTGGCGAGAGCCAGCCGATCGAGAAGCTGCGGGGCACCATCATCAAGGTGGCCGCTCAAACCGCCCCGGTTCTGCTGCAGGGCGAGAGCGGAGTCGGCAAGGAGCTGGCCGCCCGGGCTATCCACGAAATCAGCCCGCGGGCGGACAAGCCGTTCGTGACTGTGAATCTGGCCGCCGTTCCGGCGACCACGGCGGCCTCCGAGCTGTTTGGGCACAGCGTGGGCGCCTTCACTGGAGCAACCGGCGAGCACCGCGGCTACTTTCGGCAGGCCGACGGCGGCAGCCTGTTTCTCGACGAGATCGGCACTACCGCGCCCGAGCTCCAGGCGACCCTGCTACGCGTAATCGAGAGCGGGGAGATCCAGCCGGTCGGGGCCGGGACACCCAGCCGGGTGGATGTGCGCGTGCTGGCCGCCACCGACGAGGATCTCGAGACCGCCATCGAAGCCGGTAGCTTCCGCGCGCCGCTCTACTACCGCCTGTCCGCCTGTCAAATAGAGATACCGCCGCTGTGCCAGCGGCGCGACGATATCGGTCGGCTGCTGATCCACTTTCTAAAACAGGAATTGAGCGCGGTGGACCAGGCCGATCGACTGCGCCCCGGCGACGACCAGCAACCAGCCTGGCTACCGGCCAGGTTAGTGGCCGAGCTTACGCGTTACGCCTGGCCGGGCAACGTGCGCGAGTTGCACAACGTCGTCAGACAGATGGTTATTGCCTATGCTGACGCCGATGCAGTTGACACCGATAAGGTGCTTGAGCGCCTTAACTCCCCAGGCCCGAAAGCAACCAGGCCGGTTACAACGACCAAGGCTGCCGAGTCGGCCCAGCGCCCGGCCGAGATCTCAACCGACGATCTGGTTGCCGCCATGCGCCGCAACCGTTTCAGCATCAAGCACACGGCGGAGCAGCTCGGTATATCGCGCTCTTCGTTGTACGCTCTGATCGAGCGCAGCGATCGTCTGCGCAAGGCCCGCGACATTGATCGGGCTGAGATGGAAGCCTGCTTGAAAAAGTGCGACAGGGATCTGGATGCCATGGTGGAACAGCTCGAAGTGTCCAAGAAAGCCCTAAAGCTACGTTTGAAAGAACTGGGGTTGGATTGAGAGGCGGGCCTTTTTATCACTTACGGCATAGCGATCTCGCAGACGGTCGGGGTGTGGTCGAAAAAACCTTCGGGGCTGACCGGAGGGTATCCCTCAGTGAAACCGGGATACCAGCAGGTCCCGGTCAGCACGTCGCTGACTACATTATCGATACAGAACAGGTTGGTATAGGTTTTGACGTACTCGTTGATAAAGTCGAACGACTTGTCTGGCCCGACGAAGTCGTTCCAACGTTGGGCGCTCGAGTCTAACAAGACGGCGGTTGGGCTGCGCGGGTCGGTGTTGAAGTCTCCCAGGATCAGGTTGGGCTCGCCGTTGGCTGCCGGGTCCCCATCACCAAGATCGATGAAGACCTGCTCAATCTGCTTCACGCGGCATTCCATGTCGTCACCTGTCACTCCCGATGAACCGTGGACGTTGACCAATGTGATGATTCCGCCCCCGCTGAGCTCGATAATACCTCGCCCGATGCGCGAGCCACTGCCGCAATCGTCGATTTCTGAACCGTAGAGACCATCCAGGCAGTAGTCCCCTGAGCAATCTCTGAATGTGCCGAAATCTCTTCTGACGGCGGCACACTTGTCGCTCTTCTGCCAGTTGCAGGCCACCTGGTAGCCCGGCCCCAAGATTAACTCCTCGACGGTTGGCGAGCCGGGTGTCCAGTTCTCGCAGACGAATCCCTCCTGGGCCTCGGTCGGTATGGATGCGCATTCTTCGATGTCGAACATCTCCTGGAAAGAAACGACGTCGGGTTGAAAACTGTCGAAAAAGACCCTGGCTTGTTCGATTGCCGGGCCCCAGCAAAGCCCGTGGCCGTAATAAGTGTCCAGGTATTCATTCTGCTGAAGCGTAAAACCAGCAACCCCCACGGTTGGATGGATACCGGTGTTGTAGGTCACGGCCACAAAAGTCGGCGGACCTTCATCGCCGCCATCGGTGCCACCGGCGTCACCCCCGTCTGCTGAAGGGCCGTCGCCATCGGCTGTGTCAGCGCCGGCATCCTGACTGTCACCGCCTGCATCAACTGCAACACCAGGGTCACCGTCTAGACCAGGTACGTCCCCTCCGGCATCCTCTCCCGAATCGGCTTGCCCGTCCCACCCGGCGTCATCTCCGGGCAGCTCGTCGCCGTCTTCGATCCGATCGTCGGAGTCGGGCAGGGCCCCGTCCATTTCCGCCCCGCTATCGGGCGGTGTGCCGTTTGTGCCGCTGCTGCAAGCCAGGAACGTCAAGCAGCCGCAAGCCAGAAAAAGACAGGAAAGTCTTTTCATCAGCACTACCTCAGAGCTCAAACGGGTCCTCAAACACCAGGTTTCATCATACTCAAACCGTAGCACGGGCTAACCATACCAGCAAGCACGCCTCCGGCCTGCGGCCGAACAGGAATTACTTTGCAAAACACTCGCTTCTCCACCGATGGGTGGCTTTGCTCAGGCAAGCCAAACTCAGACGAGCGTTACTGGATGTGTATTTTATACTCGGGAGACTTGAGGACAGGTCCGGAAGGCTATTTCTCCTGCTGATTTAGTATTCTAATTCTTCTTGGCGGTGCCACTCTTGATCTTCCATTTTCCGCCGTCCTCCAGCTTACCTACCGGCCATTTAACTCCGCCGCCGACGATATCACAGCTTTTGCTGGAGGAGTGAAACGTGACCGTGGTCGTTCCGCTTCGAATCTCGATCGTCTTGCTGCTACCGCTACATTTAAGATTCACCGAGTACTTGGCATCACTTTCGACGCGGATCGAGCCAGCCAAAGCGACGGACATTGTGAGACCCAAGACTGCCAAGACGGTAAGGACAATAGTAAGTTTTTTCATGTTCGATCCTCCTGATAAAAGTTAGGTTTAGCAAGCAATCAATTAGTCCAGTGATTAGTTCAAAATATACTGATGACGTCAAGGTAAAGATTGAGCGCCTTCCTTCCTCACCGATTCGTCGTCCCAAATACTGTTTACTTCGATTCGATCTCGTTCTTCAGAGCCTCAAGTTCGGTTCTAAGGTTATGGACCTCCGGCACGAGTGCCAGAGCCTGTTTGATGCAATGCAGAGCCCTTCCCGGATTGTTTCCCCTAAACAAATAGGCATTGGAATACAGATGAGCGGCCTTTATAATTCGGGAGGTTCTTGTCTTCGGATCAATTGGGGCAGGCGGGTATGATTTTTCTTCCATGGTCATGTACTTGTCGTATTCACTGAGCCTTTGCTCAGCCCACTTGGCCCACCCGCCGTTTGGCTCCAGTTCCAGAGCTTTCTGGTACCTGTGATAGTATTCCACAGGGTCGCCGGTTCTATCTGCGATAAAGGCCAGATCGATGTGTACCCTGGGGTCGTTTGGATTGAGAGCCAGCTTTAGCAGGTAACATTCTCTGGCTTTTTCGTATTCTCGCTTCGAATAGAGCCTGCTGCACTTACTCCTTAGTTCTTTTACCCACTGGATTTGTTTCTGGTTCTCTTCGTGCAAAGCAGACCGATTGTGCTGATTGGCTGGCAGAATTTCTCTGACTTTCAGACCGGCTTCATTGGCCGGGACCACACGACTTGCCGGCCGAACGGGTTCGCTTATTAGCGATGACTCGACAGAGACTGGCTGGTCGATTACCTCTGGCGAGTACGAGCTTGATGACAAATCGATAAGCACCAGCAGCAGGCAGCCGACCATCGCCACGAACGCCGCCAGGGCCCAGCGCCACATATATTGCTCCTCTCAAATAGCCAAACAATTCCACTATACCATTGCAGCCACAATCAGCGCCAGGTGGTCTGCCAGTCGACGAAAGGTTCTGATCCGAGGGGGGTCAGCGAGTAGGTAAGCTTTATAAGCGCCCCGCCTTGGGTCTCACCCATGTTGGGCGCCTCGATCAGCACCGCCGCCGTCTCTCCGATGGGTGCGTCGAGCAAGAGCAGGTACTTCTGGCCGAAGTTGTGGTGTCCGGCCGAGTAAATCAGTGCGTCGGGGTTAGTGAGCACGCGCTGCACACCGTCGAGACTCAACTCGGCGCGGTTGATCTCCTCGCAGTTGGTATTACCGGCCACTTGGCAGGCCTGCGCGAAGCGAACCTCGGCAAGTACCTGATCTCCGCTGGCGGTTGTGCCCTGGTAGTCGACCCCCGGCATGCTGGTAAGATCGTGGAATGAGAAGGTCTGCTTGTCTTCGCACCACGAGGCGCCGGGGCCCAGATCGGCCATAGCCCACGTCCAGGAGGCACCGAACTCTCCTTCCAGCGTGACCTGGGCCGGCCAGTTGGGTCCCCAGTAGGAGGGCTCGAACCAGATCGTCACGTCTAAGTGGTAGGATTCGGCCTGAAGGAGGAAGTCCTGCCTGTAGATGTACTGCCAGGCCCCGTAGTAGTACATCACCTCGAAGCTTCCGGGGCCCGTCGTCTGGGCAGGAATGTGATCTGGTCCGAAAGTCACGCTCTCGATCAGGTCGCCATCAAGCGGTGCTTCGGTTCGCGGGAGGACGTACGCGCCGGGAACCAGATCGATGCGCCCCTGCATCTGGTGCTCTTCTTGCCAGGTACGTCCTTCACAGAAAACGGTGCACAGCGCCGAGCCGGGCGGGATGATCAACAGGAAGCTGGATTGGGGATCGTGGTCGGGCAGGGTGCCCGCATCCCACCCGGCATCCCAACCGGCATCCCAACCGGCATCGTTTCCGGCATCGACCCCTGTATCTGTTCCCGGATCGGCTCCGGCGTCTTGACCCGGGTCGCCACCGGCATCCACGCCTGCATCTTCCCCAGCGTCGACGGCCCCATCAGGTTCGCTTCCGCCTTCCGAGCAAGCCGGGAGGGCGACCCAGGTAATCAACAGAACCAGCAATTTGGGCAGAAGTGTCTTCATTGGTAGACCTCTTATCATCATCAGGGTTTCATTTTGGCATGAAGTTGGTTGCCGACGCTAGCTATTCCAGGCTTTGCAGATGAATTCGGATATATCCTTCAAAATTTCTGCATTGTTCTCTATAATATTATTCCATGAAGACATTTATAAGCGTAAATTTGATCTTGGTATTGTCCCTGGCGCTTCTGCTTTCGCTTTGCCAAGGCTGCTCTGACTCGCAACCCATATGCGAGATCGACACGGACTGTCCCGACAACGCGGTCTGTCTGAACAACCGCTGCGTGATCATCAATGGGGACGGAGGGGACTTAGACGGCAGCGATCAGCAAGATGGCGGCGATGACGCTGGTCCTTCAGATGATGCTGGTGAACAAGATGGCGGCGATCCCGGCGAAGACAGCGACGTGGGTCCTTCAGATGACGCGGGCGCCGGCGACTCCTGCACTTTGCAGACCTGCATAGGGCTCGGCTATACCTGCGGCGACTGGGACGACGGATGCGAAGGTATTCTGCACTGCGGAAACTGTGACGATGGCCTGACCTGCCAACAGGGGACCTGCCAGGCGGAACCGGTGGATTGCTCGGGAATCCAGGCCAACCCGGCCTTCGAGCTCTGCGATTCGGGCCCGGACCACTGTGCAGGGGTTTTCACCAACGGCGCGGGTTGCATTGCCTACTGTGCCGCCGCTGGCTTGGTTTGCACCGCCCGCTTCGGGGGTGAGCCAAATTGCCAGAAAGAAACCATCACTATCCCTTGTGGCGAGAACAACGGTCACATGTCGGACTGGTGCGAGTGCGGCCGGGGACAGGTGAACCCGGATTGCAATATCGATCCCGGCAATCCTCCGGTGCAGAGAGAAAAGCACTACAACCAGGCTGTCTTCGATCCGCGTAGCAGCTGGGTGCTTCAGTGCCGCGACTACGCCTACACGGCCCAGTACGCCGAACACGAGGCTTGCGACAACCTATACGTGGCCGGCTCGGGACGCGGAACCGCCACCTTCACCTTCGACGCCCCGCGCGGGATGTACGACGTCTACATCGAGGGACGACACACTATCAACCGCAATCCCTCCGGCGCGCTGGTTATCGTCACCTCGAACGGACAGTCACATTCGGTCTACATCATGCAGCGCGACGAGGGCAACCTGGTCTGGGATTATCACGGACAATACTGTCTGGACGGCGGCGTGCAAGTGGTCATGGACTCCAGCGTGAGCAGCGCCTCGGACTCGGTCAGAAGGGTCCGCCTGACGCCTGCAAATTGAAAGTGCCTACCTTCGTCCCCGGTTTCTCGGTCAGAAACGCAGATTACTAAAACGTCAAGTCTGGATATCTGACTGATACATACGATCGATTCGTTTTTCCGGATTGTCGTTGTCGAACAGAAGTAAGCAGATTGAAAAAAACCACTCGGCGGGCTTCATCAGCAGGTAAACCAGGTTGGCGAGTAACTTGTTGCACAGCAAGCGAGAGACCGGCCAGCCGAGTCGATCGTAGGTTTGTCGGCAAACTCGTCCGAAGCGAGGCCAGCGAGAATGTAGCAGATCCTCGAAAGCATTGGCTACACAGAGCTGACGGTTGACGACAATGGTTCGTCCGTGTCGCAGGCCAAAGCGTTGCGGTCGAACCAGCCAGCGGCTCCCCTGGGCGGCGACTGTGCAAAGATAGTGGCAATCTCCTGGCGGCGGTTGCAACTGGGACAGATACCAGTCGCAGGTTTTTGTGAACATGTCCCAGGGCCAAGCCTGAAATATCCATCTATGCACCAAAGCCCAAAGAGACAGAACTGAACCCAATCCAACAGCAATTTGTGCCCCCATACCTGCTTGACCGACACGTTGTTTTCTGCGTGCCAACAATTCAACCGAAAGAAAAGCCAGGGCCACAAGAGGAGCCACTAGGGGTATACCAATAAACCCGAAGAGCAGTCCCAGCAACATAGCCTTGCCGAACTGCACAGCCAACGCCAAACACAAGATCACTCCGATCAGCAGAAACACGGTCAACCACATTTCGGTGATCGGTCTCAGCCGCCGAGGCTGTCGGCGCGAGATTGTATAAGCTATCAGCGAAGCAGCATATAGCACGTAAAGCCCTATAACGTCCGGCGTACGCAGGGCTTGACTCGGATACAGCTGGCAGGCTTGGCAAACGTGTAACGACCAGTTGGTGAAAAAGCCCCAGACAGGCAGCAGCACTAAAAAGCACACTTCCGAGACGATCCGTAACCTGTCTTTTTCAGGGTGCCTGTGTCCCGGGAGGTACAATAAAAAGAAAACTCCCACACTCAGCAGGCCAAACACTGTCCATACCAGCCACTGACCATTGTGGTTATCGAGACACGGAAAGATGGCCAAAATGACAGCCGCTACCGTACAGGCAAGGGCATAAGTGGTGAAAAGCGCAAGCAAAAATCTGAAGATCTTCTTAGCTGAGATTTTCATACCGACACCATGTTGCAATAGCTGCGCCAAACATGACCAAAAGAAAAACGGCCCTGCCTGCGGCAGGACCGTTTTCCTTTGATATAGCGGGGACTGGATTTGAACCAGCGACCTTCGGGTTATGAGCCCGACGAGCTACCAACTGCTCCACCCCGCAGCAACGTGCGGTATCTTACTGTCTTGTACTTTCCTGTCAAGCCTTTTTCTAAGTTTTTTCAAGGACCATTGAGGGCAAAGTCACTGAAATCCTTGACGCCTGACAGTTGGGGCCTTATTGTGTCGGCGGAGGAGTTATGAAACATAAACCGATAATTCTTGTCACCGGTGCTCCCGGAGTCGGCAAGACGACCTTGGTGAAAAACGTAGCTGAACGTATCAAGGGCGTCAATGTGGCCGGGTTCATAACCGTTGAACAACGCGGTGAAAAAGGCCGCAGCAGGATCGTGTTTGTCAATCTAGACGGTAGTAAAGAAGTCGAATTTGCGGTAACCGGCAAGGTTAAAGGCAAAAAAGGCAGACGAGTCGGTAAATATAACGTCGATATCGATGTTTTTGAAGAAGCTGCCCTGGAGGCTATTGCTTTTCAGGCCGAATACGATCTGTACATTATTGACGAGATCGGTCCGATGGAAGTCATGTCCAAGATGTTTTGCGAAACAGCCAAAATGCTTCTTAAAAACGAAAAAGTTGCCGTCTTAGCGACAGTCGCCAAAGCCGGCCACGGCTTTATTCGGGAAGTCAAGAGACTGCCGGGTATCGAAACCATAGAGATTACTGCCGAAAACAAAAATAGAATTGAAGATGAACTGATCATGAAGTTCATGGAGGCCCTGATCAAGCCCGAAAGCGAAGAGCAGAAATAGCCACCCACTCATTCATTTATTATACTCAATAGCTGAACCTGGCCGTCAGCATCATTCGGCGGCGCAGAATTTCGCCGCCGTAGTTTTGGCCGTCAGTTCGAAGGACGCCCGGCTCTTCCCGGAAGTGGCCGTTAAACAGGTTAAAAAATGACAGACCCAAATCGACTTGGCTGGCGCCTAGCTTGAACGCGTAATTCAGCGAGCCGATCAAATAGTTGCGCTCAGGGACTTTGATGTCGAGCGGGGTGCCCAGAATAGAGTATGGGTTGCGCAAATCGCTCAAGCGCCGGTCGACATAGACAAAAGCCAGGTGGGCGGTCAGGCCGAAGGCCAGCCGGTAGGTGCCGCCCGTGGCTATGATGATCCGCGGATAAGACGTAATTTCATCGCCGGTTTCCTTGTCCCACAGGTAGCTGTAATTAGCCCTCAAAAAGAGAGTCAGCTGATCAACCGGATTTGCTTCGAAGTTGCCGCTGACTCCGGTTAGGTTGTAGTCGATGCCCTCGTTGGTGTAGCCGATGTCGCTTTCGTCCACATTGATGCGCGGGCCAAGGCCTGTGTCTTCGAACAAGACGTCGGTTGTGAAACCGATTATATTTCGGTTGAAGCCCAGGTAGGCATCCAGGCCGATTTTCAAGGCCCGATCCAAAAACGACCCGCGGTAGCCGAGTTCGACCGTGGCCAGAGTTTCGTTACCGAGATTTTCGTTACTGATGCCTTTTTCTTCGAATAGGGTGCGTAACTCGGGAAAAGCAGGGTCGGCGTCGATTCTGAAATCCATGCTGGTTTCCATGATCGACGGTTTTCGGAAGGCCGACCCGCCCGAAAGGCGCAGGAAGTGGTTGGCGGCCAGATTGTATACGATCGCGCCGCGCGGGCTCAGGGCCCAGGTGGGTCTTTTGTTGGTCCGGTTCCAATCGAGTCTCAGGCCGGCCGTAACCAGCAACTTTTCGAAGAAGCGATGCTCATAGTGGAAAAAGGCACCGAAGCGAGTTTCTTCTGATGTCGGTCTGACGAACTGCTCGGCGTGGTGACGAGAGTAGCGGAAATCGGCCCCAACGATTAATAGGTTATTCTCAAACAATTCGAGATCATATTGGGCTTCGAATTGAGTGGTGTCGGCGGTCAACTCGATGGTCGGGATAGTTCCGAGTTCGATCCCCAGGTCGGGATGGATTAGCAGTAACTCGGCATCGAGGCCCAGGCGCTGGCCGTACCAGTAGGCTTTCAGCTTGAGATCGCCGAGTTTCAGGTCGGCCATGGTATGCGCCAGGTACATATCTTTTGTTTCGAGGTAGCCGATCATGCCGAATATCCGACCGGATACCAGAGTCAGGCCGCCGTTGAGAGTCAGCTCGCCGTCGGGAATTTCTATTCGAGTTGTGGCGTAGGCTCGAACGACGTCTTTTGAGAGTGAGTCTCTGACCATCCAGCTATTTGCCCGTTCGACGCCGAAAGAGCCCTGCAGCGACACCGGTCCAGCCTTGCCGGCCATGATAGCGTCGACGATTGTGTTGCCAAGTTCGCCGAAGGCAGTAGAGACAGTTGCATTGAAATCGTCATGATAGCGGCGGGTGATGACATTTATCACGGCCGAAACTGCGTTGGCCCCATATAGGGCCGAATTGGGACCCATAACGATCTCAATTCTTTCGATTTCCTGCAGGCTGACCGGCAGCAAGGCATAAAAAGGTGAGACGAACATCTCGGTGTTTACCTCGCGTCCGTCGAGCAGCATCAAAGTACGGTAGGTTCCGCGGATCTCTATGGTCGGGTAGAGCGGGTCGAACTCGTAGACATCAACCTGGGGGTAGCGGCGCAAGAATTCGGCCAGGGTCGTAGCGCCGGATTCCTCGATTTCTTTTCTGGTGACAATGATCACCGCCGCCGGAGCAAAACCGGCCTGCTGTTTGTGTTTGGCAGCCGATACGACGACATCTTCTTCTTCCAGAAATGCGAATTCATCTTCTAAGTCGAAAGCTTCTTCCTGGGCGAGTACCGCTCGGGCAAGGATCCCTATTAGAAAAAACGAGAAACACAAGAGGCTTCTAAAATTCACGATTCACTCAATTGTTATGACTTCAGTGTATTAATCAATCTACCTGCAGAATTGTCAAGTAGCCGAGATCAGTAGCGCAGCCGGGCGGATAACATGGCGCGGGTGCCGAGAACCTCACCGCCATAGTTTGAACCGTCTTGCGTCTCGACCCCGGCTTTTTCACGGAAGCGCCCTCCGAACGGGTTGAAAAATGACAGGCCCAGATCGAGCTTCGAATCTCCGAACTCGAGGCGATAGTTTAAATTCGCCATGACCAGGGTAACCGCCGGCAACTGTTGCCAACTCGACGCCTCCAGGACGCTTTGGGGGTTACCGATGTCGTCTTTTCGGGGGGCGACATGCGATAGGGCCAGATGAACCGTAAGCCCAAACGGTAACCGCCAGGTTCCGCCTGCGGTGAAGAGATATTCGGGAGTTTTTGGCGCTTTGCGTTCGTCTTTGGTGAAATACTCGTAGCGGTACTCGCCCCGTAAAAACAAGGTTAGATTATCGATTGGCTCGCCTTCTATTCCAATGTTGACTCCGAAAATATTGAAATCATCGCCCGAATTTTCATAGCCGACCCGGCTGTTGTCGATATCGATTTGCATATTGAAAGGCGGCGGCCTGAAACGAATGTCGGTTAAAAACGAAATCCAATTGCGGTTCATGTTGAAATAAATGTCGGCTGAAATTCTAAGTGCTTTTTCAAGCAAGGTGCCCCGATAACCCAGTTCTATACCGGTCAGCGATTCGTTTGAGAGATCGGCGTTGCTGATTCCCTTGGTTTCGAAGAGTTCTTTTATCTCCGGAAAAGACGGGTTTCCGTCGATTGTGAAGTTTGCGCTGGTCTCGATCATGGTTGGCTTGCGAAAGGCGCTCCCGGCCGAGAGCCTGATAAAATGATCTCCGTCAGGGTTGTAGATGATTGCTCCCCGGGGACTGATCGCAGGGTTAGTGACGCTGTTGTAGTCGAAGCGAAAGCTGGCCGTCAACATCAGCTTGTCGAATAGCAACTGCTCGTCGTGGACAAAAATGCCGAAACGATATTGGGTCAATTCCGGTTCAACCAGCTGGTCGGACTGATAATAAGTATACCTGAAGTCGAGCCCGGTAATCAGAAGATTGCCCTCGAAAAGTTCTATGTCGTATTGGGCTTCCGAGTGGAGAGTGTCACCCCTGAGGGTAAATGGGGGAACAGTCCCAAGACTAACTCCAGGAGCGGAGGGATGATACATGGCAAAGTCGACCGTGAAATCCGTACGCAGCCCGTACCAGTAGGTCTTGAATTTGAAATCACCATACTCGAAATCATAATCGAAATCGAGCATGCTATAGGCCATGATCATCTTGGTAAAGTCCATATATCCCATGACTCCGAAAAGACGTCCGCCGCCATCGAGCAGGCCTGCGCTGGCCGAGATCGAGCCGTTTTCCAGACTGTAAGAAATGGTCAAGTTGGAACGGATTAAATCTTTTAATGTCAGTCCGCTTTCCATCCAGCTATCGGCTTTGTCGATTTGAACTGATCCTTGAAATGTCAGCGGATCCCATCCGCCGCCGACCATTCCTCCCAGAATCGTATTTCCGTGCTGTCCGGCTGCCAGACGCAGGCGGGTGTGAAAACCGGGAGCCGGCTTTTGAGTGGTGATATTAATCACTGCCGAGACAGCGTTGGCACCATAGAGAGCTGAATTGGGCCCCAAGACGATCTCGATTCGTTCTATGTCGTCGATTGCGACCGGTACCAGGCCGTAAAAAGGCGCCGTGTAGAATTCGACGTTGACCTCGCGGCCGTCGACCATCAGAAGCACTCGGATTGTGCCGCGGATCATTGTGGCCGGGTAAATCGGATCGGTAACATAGGCGTGCACAGCCGGATAGCGCCGCAACAATTCGATTAAGTCATTAGCGCCGGATTTTTCGATTTCCTGGCGGGTTATCACAATGACCGCGGCCGGGCTGAAGCCAATTTTCTGCTTGTGCTTGGCTGCCGAAAGGACAATATCTTGTTCCTGCAAAAAAGCGAACTCGTCGAAAAGCTCGTCTTTTTCTTGCTCTTCGGCCAGGCAAATCTGCGGAAACAACAGAACAATCAGAATGAAGATTCCGTATAGATCTAGCCTGTGAGAAAAATTGGTTAGTCTCACCCTCCGCCTGCCTCTCAACTACAGCTGTTGGGCTATTTTTTTATGAATCGGGCGGAATGTCAAACAATGTAACCCAATCTTTGTTTTAAAAGCTGGCGGTTACTGTATGACTCCATGATAGCGGTACATCCAATAGGGCAGCAGCCACGGCCAAGGGGCCTGAACACTACGGCCGTCTCCTCCATTCGAAGCTACATAAGGATTGCCGTTCCATTTCATGGTCCTGATTTCGTCGTAGGGCAGCACCCGGGTGAACTGTTTGTTGCCGGCCCGGTCGATAACATCAAAAAAGACGTCCTTACGATGGTTGTTATCGACCAGCCATTCGCGCCAGTCCTCGGGCCAGATCTGCAATGTTTCAATCGCCTCATCCAGGTAATAACCGTCATCGACGAAACCGGCCACGATGGCCGACCAGCAAGGATTACGCTCGGGCACTTCGTAGGCATACATCGCCAAGAGCGATTCGATCCAGCGCTGACGGCGTTCGTCGTTGGCCTCGTAGCGGATTAATGTGTGATAGGCCAGCATGGCCAGTTCGTGATCGGAGTGGTTGGCGGTGCCCGGCTTGGTGACCGTCCAGACATTTTCGTCGAAGTCGACTAGTTCGGCATAGCGGTTTTCAAGCAAGAACTCGTAGGCCTCGTAGAACTCGACATCGCCGGTCATGTGGTAGGCCGCCAGCATATGCCCCAGGATTTGCATTCCGTTCAGCCAGCCGCCGCCGAAGGCCGCGTCCACGCAATTGTCCACCGAATAAACTTCCGTACACTTGCTAAAGCCGTCTAGAGCAATTGGTTCGGTATCCAGGCCCCAGTGTCCGTGCTCGGTTCTTTGCCAGTCGAGATCGATCAGCTTGAAGTCATTTTCCATAATGTACCTGGCCAGGGCGCCGGCATGTTCAGCTAATTCTTCGCGCTCGGCATCGTCTTTAGCGCAAAAGTCGAAAAAGACCGGGTAGCCGAAGAAATGGCCGTCGGTCTCATCCGAAGAGGTGTCGTCTTTCCAGTAATAATCGTGTCCGTCGTAGTTTTCGACGAGGTGCCAGTTGTCCTGGGGAACTTTGCTGGTAAAGACATTCTCCTCGTCATCGCGAACGAAAGAGCGCGCAACAAAGCCGCGTTTTTTACCGGCGGCTTCGAAACTGACCGCCGGGATGTCAATCTGCATCATCATTCCGCGCATGGCCCGGCGGGCCAGTTCGCAGTAACTGTCGTCGCCGGTGGCCGCCGCGGCATAGCTCCAGGCGACGATCTGTATTTGAGTCCAGAGGCCGTCGTTGTCATGGTCGTGATGGTTGATAGGAGCGCTGGTATCCCACGCTTCGGCACGCCATCCATCGCAGGAGACGAAGTCCAGACGCCAAAAACCCTCATTCAGCGAATCGAACATGGCGGCCTTTTCTGCCAGGCTATTTGATTCGAGAGAGATTTTGACTACTCCGCTCTTTGTAGCAATCCAACGCGTGCCGTCGGCGGCTAAAGCTACAGCAGTCACTGATTCGTCGGGAATCCAGCGCAACGAGTGATAGTAATCAATATGCTCGAAGTTGCCTTTGACAACCGTGGCTCCGATTGTGTGTCCGAAAGCCAGCAAATCGGCACTGGCCCAAACAGAAGTGATGTCATCATAGGGTAAAGCTTCGAATCCGCTCGAAAGAATGCGATCACTAGCCGAGCCGACGATGGCTGCCCCGCTAGCACAGCCGGTCACTACGCCGCCAGTCGCCAGGCAGAAAACCGCCCTGACATCATCGTCGGGCAGCTTGCCTGAGGCTGCATCGAATATCTCAGTCGTGGTCTTGTCGAATTTCGCCAAACCCGAAGAGGTCGCCAGCCAGATATTTCCGGATGAATCCACACAGACGTCGTGGATGGCTGCCTGGGGCACTTCGGGAACCTGGCTGGCAGCACCGGATTCGACTTTATAAAGGCCCTGATCTGTTCCGACCCAGGCGACCGCCCCGTCGGCCGCGATACTCGAGACGCTTGTTTGAATGTCGACTGTCTGGCTATTGACCCCTCCGGGGTCGAACAGTTCAACAGTTGTCGCCAAGGCAATCGCTAAGCGATTGTCAGCCAGGGCTGTCGCGGAAATGTCGGCCACGGCGACCTCGCCGCTGGCCAGGGATTCTTTGACGAAAGAATTCTGGACTGCATCGTAGAGAAACAGACCGCTTGCGGTACCGACATAGACATCTGCGCCGATTATCGCTAAAGCGCGCGCGTCCAGATCAGCCAGGACGTCACTTGTGCGAAAAAGAGTCGGTCGCTCCTGCAGAAACGATTCATCGCTGACAGTTTGCTGATGTCCACTGGCCTCATAGATAAAAGCCGGGTCTGGATACCTGCCATCACTGCCGGCATCGGTCGTCGAACTTTCTCCATTACAACCCAAAAGCGCGGCCCCGACAAAGAATGACAGTGAAATCAGCTTTGATAAGTTTCCAATCACGAATAACCTCCCTAGAATTATTTAGACACTTAGCCCCAGGCGTTTCATAATGAAATCGACGCGGCGAGGCTGAATTTCTAGAAGTTTGCTATACAGTTTTTTCTCGAGGCCTTTTCCTGTTAGGGGAGTCTTTATTTCGATCAGGCCGCTTTCAATCATTCGACAAGCTTCAGCGCCCATCGGCTCGACAGTGATCTTGCCCTCGATGGTTACGTTCTTGCCCTGATCGAGGAAATAGCGATTCCACTCATTTTGCATGGTGGCCGTGTTCCAGTCGTGGATGACGACCGCTCGTAAGGGCTTGCCCTTGATCAGGCCGCCCATCACCGACCAGCCCGGATCGAGTCTTTCGATTTTCATTCTAATCAGTGGGCTCTTTTTTTCGATTTCGACGGCCTTGACTTCCAGGGCCCCGAAGCGAAAGGCCAAAGCTTCCTGGAAGGCAGGTGTGCATAGAAGATTGAAAAGCTTCGGGGCTGTTGTCGAGTATTCACTGACCAATTCGAACTGCTGCATAGTTGGCTCAAGTCTTTCTTTTCATAGAAAGATTGTCAACCACAATTCCCCACTACAATTATCGGCCAATAATGGAAAACAGGTGAAACCCGGTCGAACTGAAGGTAAGATAGTGATCATGATGTCGCCAGCCCAACCAGGCAGTCAGGCCAGACAAAGCCCGAGTAAAATCAGGCTGTATATTGCCGCGGCTCTAGCCGCAGGATTCTGCCTTACGGTTCTGGCAAGCCTGGCTGGGCTTGTTTTGGGCCTGATAAGTGATTTCAGATATCAGGGTTATCCCGGGTTTCTTTCTTTTGCCTGGCTGACCGGAGTGCTCCTGTCGCTCAGGGGAATTCTATTTTTCACCTTGCGCCGACCGGCCATTGGCCAGCCCATACGGCCCGAAGATCAACCAGATCTTTTTAAACTTGTTAATGAAGTGGCCGACAAGATCGGGAGTCGCCCGGTCGACAGGCTGCTGATCGTCCCGGACGCGAACGTAAAAATAAGTATTGGCTGTTGCTTTCCGTTTATTAGCCGAAATAAGGATTTGCTAATAGGCATGGCCTTGCTCGATCGCCTGTCTGTCGGCAACTTCAGGGCATCTCTGGCGTGTATCTTGGCGCGCTGTAGTAATGACCAAAGTCGCTTGTCCGACTGGATCTGCCTAACTAGTAATTGCCTCGAGGAAATAATTACCAAATCCGAGCGCACAGTATTTACAATTGTTTTTGAACTGTACGCTCGTTGGTTCATTAAATTGGCGCAGCCTTTTAGCTCAGCGCAAAAGATGGGCGCCGATCAGCAGGCCGCCCAGATCGTCGGAAAAGAGGTCTACTTTGAAAGCCTGGTTCAGGTCGCCTGGACCTCGCATCAAATGTCCGCTTTCATCGGAAGAGAGATTCTTCCGCTGCTGGCTGCCGGTGGACTGCCCGACAACATTTTCGCAGGTTTAAGAATCTGGTTAAAAAGCCAGGAAGTGAATGACCTGAACGAACATAAACCCGAAAAGTTGTTTGAAATGCTTCCGATTCCCCCTCTGGGCCGGATGGGGCTTGCCGAAAGGCTGGCGCTCGTGCGCAAAATGGATCAGGGCGCCGACTGGGGCGATCAAACCAGCCTGGCTAGCGTAATTTCCGATAAATCAGCCCTGGAGAAGGACGCGACAAAACATGTGTTAGGCGTCTTGAGACGGCACGGCATTGGCAAGGCCAAGGATAGACCCAAGTTGCTATCTTGGGAGGATATTGAAGGTTGCCTGATAATTCCACAGCAGAAAGCCAGAGCTGAACATACACTCAAAACATTGGCTCAAATAGTCAGGCGGGATATCGAGGTTCAGGAAGGCATAAACATATATCTGAGTTTGATTGATGTGCCCGAATATCGCGTACGCCTGGCGGGACGACTGGATCCAAACTTGACCAAACTGCCTACGGCCCTTTACCCGGAACTGGTTTTAGGGATCCTGACTCGTTTCTTGGGCTCACTGGTCGGCAACGCGTTGGTGAAAACCGGTACCTATAAATGGGTCAAACCGGTTGCCATGCCGTTGAATTTAGTCGGCGATGAGGGCGAGCGTCTCGATCCATTTTCTCTAGCCAAAGATCTTCTCGAGGGCGAGTTGGACGTTGGCCGCTTTAGAATGACCTTATTTGAACACGGTCTTTTTGTTGCAAAGTGAGCGACGGGTCCACCATGTCCAAAGATGAAAAAGGGTTCTTGGATAGAGCTCAGGCCGAAGGCCGCCGCTACGGCGAAGATTCCTGGGTATTCATCCGTGAACTGGGACAGAATGCTCGCGATGCTTTCGCTAAGCGGATTAGCATCAATACCAGGCTGGAACGGACACAGGCTAGAATCGCTTGCGCTGATGATGGCCAGGGGATGACTTGGCAGCATGCCAAGAACTACCTCTTCAGACTCTACGCTTCCAGCAAAGAAAATGACGCGTTTTCTGCAGGCCGTTACGGAGTTGGTTTTTGGTCGGTATTGCGTTTTAGACCGGACAATTTGGAGGTTCACTCCCAAACTAAAGGTGAGAAATGGGCCGTTAGATTGTCGGGTGATCTGAAAGACTGGAAGAGGGTCGCTTGTCGGCAGAAGCAGGCAGGTACAACTATAGTTTTGAGGCGTTCGAACGAAAGTAGCGACCAGTTCGTAAAAGACCTCGAAGCTGCCGTGATTAGGTATCTGGCTCATTTGCGCAGCGCTGGGCGCAAGGCCTGCGCTATTGAGGTTACCTTGAACGGTCATAGAATAGATCGGCCGTTCAAATTGAAAAGCTCAGGGGCTTTGAGTTTTTACGAGGGAGATGTCGAGGGGGTAGTCGGCTTCGGACCGCGGCCGTCCTATGAACTCTATGCCCGCGGTTTGCCGGTTACCCATGGGGCCTATCTAGAGGAATTGGAGGGCAAGCCTATTGGCATGCCTGCCCAAAATGAAAAAGAGGGTGCTTTTCCCGTCTTCAAGATCAACGGCAATTCAATCGATGTTGTTCTTTCCCGGCAGACAGTTGTCCAGAACCGGGCCTTCAAAAGAGTTCTTCGGACTGCCCGGCGCAGATTCGATGAATTGATCTGCCGCACCGTAGACCGGGCTGTTCAGCGTTCGATGGTTCGCAAGCTGTTGGACCGGTTGGCAGATTTTTCCAGGGTATTTCGTCGAGTTCCCGCATGGAGTCGCTGGACCTTTTTCTTGATTGGCATGCTAATGGTTGGCGGAACAATTGGGGCTGTTGTTGCCTGGCTGGGCGAGCCCCAGCCGGCATCACTCATGCGGCTGCCTGATAGTGGTCGGATTCAAGGGCTCGATTCGCGTAGCGACCTGGCTGCAGTTGGTCAGGCGAGCGCTCAATTGTACGGGCAAGACCAGGTCGGGCCGCACAGGCAGGTGTTCGGTCAATCGCCCGGGTCCAAATTCATGCCGGCTTTCAGACCGCAAGCTTACACAGGTTTCCAAACCGGGACGGCCTCTCCGCCGGGCCAAGAACCTAACTGGGCAATAAAATATGAACCGAGAAGATCGTTGTTACTGCGCATGCTGGTAATGGATAGATTCGACGACCAAAAAGGCATGCAGGTTTCAAAGCCTGATCTAGATTGGAAAACACCGCTAAAGACAAAATCAGATCGACAGCCGGTAACTATTACCATCGAGCATGACGGCAGCCCGGGCAAGTGGCTTCTGCCGTTACCAAGCGGTTACTACCCGATATCAGGGAGTGCCCGCCTGGCAGGCCGGCCATTGGCAATAAAAATCAACAGTCAGCACCTCTTACAAGTCGAGGTTCCCAGGGGCCTGAACAAGGCTGTAACTATTGACTATCAAGTCATAGCGCAGGCTGAGAAGGTCAGGTTGCCGTCCGGTCCAGTCAGTAAAAAGGCCCTGCCAGTAAGTTTCGCCAGGCAGCTGGATAGAATTGCCGAAATGAATCCTGAAGTTCGTATCAAAAAGACGGTGGCTTTGGTGAATTCCGTCGTCGGGTATGATCGTTCACATGCGGCGGCCAACGCATTTGCTACAAACACTTCGCCCGAGTGGGTGAGAAAAGTACTCGAAATCGGTCGTGGTGATTGCGACGTTATCAACGGTCTGCTGGTTATCGCCTTGAGACAGATCGATATTCCGGCCAGGTTGGTGTTGGGCATGGTCGGCAAGAACGGCCGGGCCCTGGAGGGCACACATGCCTGGGTTGAAATTGACAAGGCCGGCTTGCAGATAGTTGATGCCAGCCTGTCCGCTGATTCTAGCCCCGGATTTCAACATTCGAGTGAAACAGTCAGGGGCCCGCTGGCATTACAGCGGCCGGGTAATACTCGAGGTTCAAGGCAGGCTGAGACGAAACTGGGACACGGAAATGATCTTCAAGATTTTTTAGGCCTGCTGATCGTGACCGGCTGGATTGCGATCATCGCCGTATTGATATCGGTTTACCTGTGGTTGAGAAGTCGCTCGAAGCAGACCCTGGAGATAACCGCTGACAAATCCAAGCAGAGAAAATTATTGGCCCGAATGGCGACCGAGGCCCTAAGGCGGCCGAGAGCCTGGCGGGAAGTACCCGGGCTGTGGCACCGTCGTTTCATTCCGTGTCTGGGCGGCAAATTTGTGACGCTGGCCGGAGTACTGAAGCTCTCAATCCAGGATAAATTGTTTTTAGGTACCAGCCACGAGGCTCTGGCCGTCGAAGGCATGCGTAGCGGCGCAGTGGTTCTGGATGGGGCTGATAAAGATTTCGCGGGTCTGTTTGGAATATTGAGCAATGTCAGAGATATCGATGAACTGGCCAGCTTAAAACCGGAAAAGAGAGCCAAGGGTCTTTGTGGTGCTTTGGTTAGCGAGCTTGATAGCTTAATGCAAAGTGCTTCAGTCGGGGCACGCTGTTTTTTAGTTAGCGGTCTAAAAGAGCGCTTATGGCAAGATATCGATCTTTCCCCAATCAAGCCTCGAAAGAAATCAGGTTGGGTCAGGCGCTTTTTGGCAATCAATCCAATCCACCCATGGTGGCAAAAGATAACCAACCTGTACGCAGTCAGCCCGAAAGTCGCACTCTGCCTGGCCGTAGATCGTCTAGCCGAGGAGTCGTGGTTATTGAGACCCCGGGCAGCAGTCCTGCGCCGGCAGGTAGCTCGCAGAGCTATGGTGGCAGGAAAATGAACGATCAACTATTGAGCATTGACGTCGCGGCGGCTTTAAAGAAACTTGCTCTGGGCCGCCTGCGCAATCGAAACCAGTCGCCGGTTGCCCTGGCCCGCGTGGCTGCCAATTCTCAGGCTGATAAAATAGAAATCACAGTTGGCCGACACGAACTGAAACTTGTCCATAACGGCCGCAGCCTCAGTCAGGATGTTGTCACGGCCCTGGGTAACTTATTAAGCGAAAACAGCGACGATCGAGTCAAATATCATGCCCTGGTGCGGCTGGAAGAATACGGCATGCTGGATTTATTGGTAGCATTTGGACAAGAAGCCAGGCTTGTCGAACTGGACATAGCTGCACCGATCTCGAAAATAATTGTACTAACCAAAAACGGAATGAAACTCAAAGCCAGCCCTTCTAATCGCCGGGCAGGATTGCAAATAAGCATAAGCGGAGCGAAAAGAAATCGATCGGCCGAAGTTAGAGAGCTGGAGGACGCGCTACGTTTTGCAACTTTCAGTACAACAGTTAATGGCAAACAAGTGTGCTTTGGCCCTGGACTACACAACGTTCTGATTAAATTTGAGGTCGAGCATAATGGTTTACGAGCTGTGGTCGGTATTCCGACTGCCGGGCTGGCCGGGGTCACCTATTTTCTGAAAAACGGAATAGTAGAACAACAGATATGGGAAAGTCCCGAGAACGGGTTTGTGTTCGAGGCGATCGTTGATGGAAGAGAAGATACAACCAAAGCCCAGGCCGTAGCTTTTGCACACCAACTAGCCGGCCGGCTCTACCAGACTGCTACCGAACGCTTCAAAGAATTCAGCCAGCCCGAGAGGTTCAGATTGAAACAACTGTTATACAGGCTGGCCGACTGCGGGGCAGGCTGCGAAGCGGTCAATGGCATAGCGCTTTTTCTGCGGATCGACGGTCAATTAGTAGACATAGAACAGTTACGCAAGGCCGCGCTGGGACGACTGTTGCGGGCAATCGGTCCACAAGCCAGGCTTGACAGGTATCAGCTGAACCAGAATGTGTTTATCCTGGATGAACAGGATCGTGCATTCATCGAGAAACACATGCGGCTGGTTGTTCGCGAACCAGGACGGATTCCCAGACCCAAGAGCACTTTGATGCAACTGTTTTCAAATAATAAAGAGCGCTTGAGATTGAGCATAACACGGTTGAGGCAGCGCTTGAGCGCAGCTCGGCGCCTGTCCGTCGACAGTCTAAACCAGGCTGAAACCGAGTTTCTTAAGGCTCTAGGCGAGGTTTTGGCAGCCGGGTTTTTCCAGGTAGGAATTGTCAAGCAGGCCGGTCTGGCCAAGGGGCGTTTTGGGAGTTTCTATAGACTGATCGAAGACGAATCGGGCAGGACGATCTTGTTATTGAGACATCACAAACAAGTGCGCAGGATGATCAAATCATTCGAACATAATCCTCTGTCGCTGTATGCTGCCTTCATGCTGCTGGCGGAGGGGGAGTCGGCCTTTAACAACCAGCGCGAGCAGGCGCTCGAGCAGATCATCGGGTTTTCAAAGAGCTGAGCGGAGGTACAAAGTGGATTTGAAAGTGACTTTTCCGGGCGGAAAAAAAGTAGATGCCGAGTTTGGTGACCATATTATACATACCGATCAATCAAAGGATGAAGGCGGCGAAAATTCTGCGCCGGCGCCATTCGATTATTGTCTAGCGGCCATGGGAACCTGCGCCGGGTTATATGTGCTTGCCTATCTGCAAGCCCGCGAGCTGCCAACCGATAATGTCAGTCTCGTTCAAAGCAACGAGTGGGACGAAAAGACCCATCGTTTGAATAAAGTATCTATAAGAATAATGGTGCCGCCCGAGATCCCCAAAAAACATCACAAACCGTTGACCAGGTCGGCTAGCTTGTGCTCGGTCAAGAAGCTGATTGAAAATGGGCCCGAATTCGTGATCACGGCTGAAACAAGTGGCTGAAATTTCTTGTCAGACTACTGAGTTTTTCCTATGGTGCAGGCCAGAGACTGAAAAAGACAAGTAACCTGGGAGGGTGACATGCCAACCAAAATTAGGCAGATTGATTCAAAAGCTGATCGCAAGAAGTTCGTCAAGATGCCCTGGAGTGTATACAAGCACGACAACAAATGGGTCCCGCCGTTGTTGATGGATAGGCTGGAAACGCTTGACACGAAGAAAAACCCTTTCTTTGAACACGGTGAGGCGGCCCTGTTTTTGGCTGAGCGAGACGGGTTGGCCGTCGGAAGAATAACGGCCCATTTGAATCACTTGCACAACGAGTATCACAACGACAAGACCGGGTTTTTCGGTTTTTTCGAGTGTGAAAACGATAAGAGTACCGCTAAGGCATTGTTGGAAACCGCCGAGGATTGGGTTAAGAACAAAGGCTGCGACAAAGTTTTGGGGCCGGAGAGTTTTTCGACCAATGAAGAGGTCGGCATTCTGGCCGAAGATCGCGAAGGCCCGCAGATGATCATGTGTTCGCACACCCCTCCTTACTATGTGGATTTAATTGAATCAGCCGGGTACGAGAAGGCCAAGGACTTGTACGGCTGGTTTTACGAGATTGGCAAAATACCTGAAGCTCCCCTGCAGGTTGCCGAAGCCGTCGAAAAACATCCCGGCCTGGTTATCAGGCACGCCGATCCAAAGCACATGGAGCGTGATGTCAGGATTGTCCGTGACGTGTTCAATGCGGCCTGGAGCAAGAACTGGGGTTATGTGCCCTGGACCGAAAGTGAGGTGGTCCACGCCGCCAAGATGATGAAGATGATCATGATCAAGGAGTTCACTGCGATTGCTGAAGTTGACGGCAAGCCGGCCGGGATAATGCTGGCTTTTCCGAATATCAACGAAGTCATCAAGGATTTAGACGGAAAATTATTTCCGACCGGTATATTGAAGTTAGTCTGGCGACTCATGCTGGGCCGTCATAAGTTCAAAGGAGCCCGTCTTTTCCTGTTGGGGGTCAAGCCCGAGTTTCGCGGCAGCGTCCTGGGAGGTCTGAGCGTCTTGTTGTATATTTGGGGTCACCGGGAAACCCTGAAATACGGGGCCAAGATCGGAGAATTGGGTTGGACTCTGGAAGACAACAAGAAAATCAACATGGGTATCGAGTTCATGGGCGGTAGAATCGGAAAAGTCTACCGGATCTACGGCAAAGACCTTTAAAACGACCCTTATTTCTTTTTCTCCTTGGCGGCTTGTCTGGCTGCCTTGCGTTCGGCCTTTATTTTCTGCTGCACGGCATGGGATTTTTTGGCCCTGGCAATCAGTTCGTCCGAGAATACAAAGATCAGCTCGAGCGGTTGTGAGTCCGATTCATACAGGGCCTGATAGATCGCATAGAAACTCAGGACCTTTTTGACGTAACGGTTGGTTTCTGTGTAGGGAATCTCTTCGATAAACATATCCAGTTCAAGATGTCCGCGCTTTGACAGCCAGCGATTTACCGCCGGTTCCCCGGCATTGTAAGCGGCCAGCACCAGGGCCGGGTTATTTTCATAGCGTTCGAACAAAGTCGCCATGTGAGCCGAGCCGACTCGAATTGAGACTTCCGGCAGGGTCAATTTCCAA